>NZ_JBYTAG010000095.1:0-21128 GCF_058787995.1 Cupriavidus sp. FW305-27 | reverse complement strand
GGCGGGGGCCGTGGCGGTGGCGGACGCGGTGGCAGGCGCTAGCGGACCAGGGAGCCTCGATCATGACGTCACCACTAAGCCTTGCCCGATCCCTGCCTGGCCGCCTGGCCTGCGCGCTGGCGCTTGCGCTTGCGCTGACCGTTGCCGGCATTCACGCCGCGCACGCGCAGAAGCCCTTCAAAACCCCCGAGGCCGCCATGAACGCCTTTGGCGAGGCGGTCGCCACCAGCGACGACGATGCCATGAAGGTGCTGCTGGGCGCCAGGTTCCACGACCTGATCCCGCCAGTCGGCGCCGACATCCGATACCGCTTTCTCGAGGCCTGGCGGATCTCGCATGCGGTCAAGCCAGAGGGCGACAGCCATGCCCGCATCGCCGTAGGCAATGACGGCTGGACCCTGCCAGTGCCGCTGGTGAAGACATCGAAGGGCTGGCAGTTCGATACGCGTGCCGGGGTCGACGAGATGCGCATACGCCGCATCGGCCGCAATGAACTCGCGGTGATCCAGGCCATGCTCGCGGTCTATGACGCCCAGCGCGAATACGCCCGGACCGACCATGACGGCGACGGCCTGCTGGCCTACGCGGGCAAGCTTGCGAGTACGCCGGGCAAGCAGGACGGGCTGTACTGGCCGACATCGGATGGCGCACCGCCCAGCCCGCTCGGGGCCGCGTTCCTCACGGCCGGCCAGCGCAACCCCGGGCAGGGCGGCTACTACGGCTATCACTACAAGCTGCTGACCGCGCAGGGCCCCAACGCACCCGGCGGCGCGTACAACTATGTCGTCAATGGCAAGCTGTTCGGCGGCTTCGCCGTGCTGGCCTGGCCGGTGCGGTATGGCGATACCGGCGTGAAGAGCTTCATGGTCAGCCACGATGGCCAGGTCTATGAGCGCGACCTGGGGCCCGACAGCGCCGGCAAGGCCGCGGCGACCAAGACCTTCGATCCCGGCCCTGGCTGGAGCAAGGTGACGCCATGAAGCATGGGCTCGGGCTCCTGGCGGGCGTCGCCGTGTTCGCCGCAATGCCGGTGCTGACGGCATGCTATCCCTACCCTTACCCTGCCGAGGTGGTCCCGACCACCTACCCGGGGCTGCAGCCCAGCCGTTACGACCGCGCCTTTGCCGCGGCCGCCGGCGCCATGCGCGACCAGGGCGTGGCGATCAGCACCGAGGATGCCGTGGCCGGCACGGTGGAAGGAACCCGCAACAACCTGCCGGTGAGGGCCAGCGTGCGCCGCCAGGCCGACGGCACGGTGCGGGTGCAGTTCGACGGCACCGACCCGTCGGATCCGCGTCTGCTGGAGCGCATCTCGCGCAGCTACGACGCGCGCATGGGCCGCTGAGGCGCGCTGCGCCGCCGTTGCCGGCTACCAGTCAAGGCTGCGCGCGCGGAATGACCGGCGCCCCCGGCGCCGGACTGGCCGGGCGCTGCGGATACACCGACGTGCCGAAGGTGTTGCCCATGCGATGGCTGGTGGCCGCCTCGTTATAAAGGCCGAGCTGGTTCGAGGGCCGCTGCGCGATCGCCTCGGCCGCCAGTCCGCTGTCAGGCCGTGCCGGCCTGCCTGCGTTGGCAGGTTGCAGCTTCTGCGTCAGGCACGGGAACGAAGGCGCGCGCTCGCCGTTGACCTCGACCTCGACGCAGGGCGCGGGTCCCGCAGCGGCGGCGGGTACCATGTCGACCAGTCCAAGCGCCGCAACGGCGCATAGCGTCAGCCAGGTCCGCATCCGATACCTCCTTCGTTGGCCGCCAGGCAGGACGCCGGCGAAGCCGCTGCAGTATAGCCAGCAGGCTGCGCTCGCGGGGACCATCCTCGCGCAGGGATTTGCCGTTGACTCTGTCCCCACGCCTCCCTCCTTCGTCCTCGATGAATCTTTTGTGACAAACGACAGGCGGCGCCAGTGCCGTCCGTCTAGGCACCGTGCGCAATGCTGACATGAGGGCACGCCATCATGTCCTGCGATCGGATGCGCGCCTGCCGTGCCCTTGGTCAGGGCGTTGCGGCAGGGGCGCGGCGGCAATCGATTCGAACAAGAAGCTTGAGTCAATCCAATGCATGACCCCGCGTGGGCCGCGTGCGCGTGGTCGGTGCCGAGTACAACTCGCCGCGGGAGGTGCGCGAGCAGGTGCCGGCGCTGGCGGAAGGCGTGGTGCCTGATTTCACGCAGGCGCAGACAGAGCTGACTGCGTTGAACCGTAGTGCCAAGCGCCAGGTGGTGGCGCTGGTGTGGCAGGGCGCGATGCCGGGCACCATGGTCGTCGACCTGAAGGTCGACGACAGCAGTCCGTGGCGCGCCAGCGTTGGCCTGAACAACGACTACAGCGCCGATACGAAGGAGCTGCGCGCCTTCGCCTCGCTGGGCCACGACAACCTCTGGCAGCTGGGCCATAGCGCCTCAGTGAGCTTCTTCGGCGCGCCACAGGATTTGAACCAGACCCAGGTGTGGTCCGGCTCCTATGTGGCGCCGATCCGCGGCAGCAACTGGAGCGTGGAGGCGTCGGGCTATCTTTCCGACAGCAACGTGGCCACGGTGAACGGCACCAGCGTGCTGGGCACGGGCCACGCCGTCGGCCTGCGCGGCACCTATACCGTGCCGGACACCGGGGCATGGTGGCATACGCTGAGCCTGGGCGTGGACTTCAAGGACAACGAAGAGGTCACGCGCCTGGGCAATGCCGGCGACACCGTGCCGCTCAAGTACGCGCCGATCACGCTTGCCTATGCGGGCTTCACCCAGACCGAGCGCGGCCAGCTGGGCGTCATCTGCGCCCCGGAGTCGAGATCGTCAGCGCCACGCCGGACGGCGACCTGCACCTTGACGGCGATATCGACCTGTCGGGTTTCCGCTACGCCACCTTCGCCGCGACTGCCTCCCCCTGGCCGTCCGCCGCTTCGCGCTGGAGCGCTGAAGCGCGCTGCACCAGCTTGCTCAGGCTGGGGTTCATCGGCTTGAGTTCCATGCGCTCGGCCGCCAGCGCGCAGGCCAGGTTGGCGCGTTGGCCTCGCAACGCCGCCTCGATCAGCGTCAGGTTGATGAGATCGCGCTGGGCATGGCTGCCGCCGAACCGATGCGCGATCTGGCGCACCGGCAGCAGCAGCTCGATGGCGTGGTCGTAGTCTTGCCGCGAGAAGGAGAGCAGGGCCTCGGTCACCGGCAGGCCGACCTCGCGGGTGATCATCGCGTTGGAGCCACTGCCACCTGCCGCAGCGCGCATGCCGGCAAGCAGGCCGGCCAGGGCGCTGTCGCGCCCGGCGCAGAGATAGGACATGGCGGCATGGGTATCGTTGAAGGCGTAGTAGCCTTCGGCGCCGCGTGCCTGCCAGGTGTCGGCGACTTCGTTCCAGCGCTCGCCCACGTCGATGCCGCGCAGGTGCAGGCGCCACAGCATGGCGCAGGCATCGATCAGCTCCAGCGCCACCGCGGAGTGGTTCTCGCGGATATGCGCGTCGTAGATGTCCAGCACCTGCCTGGTATGGCCGAGTTCGAGATGGAACAGCGCCAGGTGCCACCAGTTGTGCACGGCCATCATATTGTCCTGCGACCAGTCGGCGGCGCGCCCGCTCAGCCAGTCGATGCCTTCATCCTGGCGGCCCTGCATTTCCATCACGTGGGCGACCGCATGAATGGCCCAGGGATCGCGCGGGTTCAGTTCCAGGGCGAAGCGGCCGCGTTCCTCCGCTTGCTCGTACAAGTTCGTTTCCTCCAGGCCGAACGCATGCATGCCCAGGACGTAGCCGAAGCCGGGTACGCGCGTAGTCCAGTGGGGCAGCACCTGGGCGATGCGGTCGCGCAGCAGGGTGGACTGCCCGAGCAGGAAATCCCCGATATGGGCGATCTGCAGCGCCAGGCTGTCGCGCGGATAGTCGACCACGATGTCGCCGTACAGCTGGATCGAGCGAGCGAAGTGGCCATCCAGCCAGGCGCGTGCCGCCGCGATATGCCGGCGCTCGCGCTCGTTGGCGCTGGCGGACAGCGCTTCGCCTGCCTCGACGCTCTGCCTGAGCATCGGCTCCACGGTGCCATCGCCAGCCGTGATCATCATCCCCGCGCGCATCGCATGGCCCATCACGAAGCCCGGATCGTCGGCCAGGGCATGGTCGATCACCGTAAGCGGGTCGCCATAGTAGCCATGCAGCAATTCCAGGGCGGCTTCGAAGCGCTCCAGCGAGTTGGTGTTGGTGCTCGAGACCGAAACACCGCGCGAGTCAGTATGTGTCATGACGCAATCCTTCCAGTGTGACCGAGGCAGCCCTTGCCTCGATGGCAGCCCCTGTTCGTCCGCTATGTCGGAGCCACGCGGCCCGGGGTTGTCGTCATACTAGGGAGCCGCCGTGAACGGGCCCGGCAATCCAGCGTGAAAGAAGCGTGAAAATTGCGGCAGGCCAAGGAAGTACCGGCTTCATCTCTTTGCGCTGGCGAGGCGCGCGTTGGCCCGTGCCGTCGCCTATAAATGATGGGTTTTCCGGTTTCCCTATCATGGCCCGTGCCCGTCTTGACCTGTTCGGCGGCTTCCAGCTGAGTTCTGCAGACGGAACGCCGATTTCGCTTTCTGCCCGCAAGGCGCGCGCCGTGCTGGCCTATCTCGCGCTGGCGCAAGGGCGCGCCCAGCCGCGCGACAAGCTGGCCGCACTGTGCTGGGCCGAAAGCAATACCGAGCAGGCGCGCAGCAGCCTGCGCCAGGCACTCAGCGCGGCGCGGCGCGCACTGGAAGAAGCTGGCCAGCACGTGGTGCTGGCAGAAGGCGACAGCGTGACGCTAGGCGAGATCGGGGTCGACGTGTGCGAGTTCGAGCAGTGTGCCCGGGAAGCCACGCCCGCGTCGCTGGAGCGCGCCGCGGCGCTGTACCGGGGTGACTTGCTGGAGGGCTTTCATGCCGCCGCGCCGGCGTTCGACCACTGGCTGGCGATCGAACGCGAGCGTCTGCGCGGCGTGGCGTTGGCGGTCATGGCCAGGTTGCTGGCGCACCACGAGCAGGCTGGCGAGACAGAGCGGGCCATCGCCACTGCCACCCGGCTCCTTGCCCTCGATCCGTTGCAGGAAGACGTGCACCGGACGCTGATCCGGCTGTATGAGCGCCAGGGCCGGCAGGCGCTGGCGCTCAAGCAATACCGCTTGTGCCGGGCGACACTGCAACGCGAACTCGGGGTATCGCCTGAGCCCGAGACCGAGGCGCTGTACCAGGCAATGCTGCGGGCCCGCCGCGAGCCGGTGGCTGGCATGGCTGCGGCCGGTGACGACGGTGCCGCGGTGCCACCTGCTTGCGCCGTGATGGCTGCCGAGCCGCAACTGCGCCACGCAGTGGTCCTGGTAGCCAGCCTGGACGATGGCAGCGCTGGCCTGGAGCCCGAGCCATTGCACGATGCCCTTGCGCGCTGGCGCCAGCATGCCAGGGCATTGGCCAGCGCCTGCGGCGGCCATATCACCGATGAAATCGGCACCCGGCTGACCATCGTGTTTGGCGTTCCGGTGGCGCATGGGAACGACGCCGAGCGCGCCCTGCATACCGCCGGGGCGCTGCATGCCGGTCTGGCGCGGCTGGCGGAATCCGCCAACGCCAGGCTGCTGGCGCGCGTAGGCCTGGCCAGCGGCCAGGTGCTGGCCGCCTGCCGCGAAAGCGGCATGACGCTGACCGGCGGGCCGGTTAGCGTGGCCTTGCAGGCGATGGAGCGCGCCGAGCCTGGCGCAACCATGGTGTCGAATCGGGTCTACCAGGCGCTGCCCGGACGCCTGGAAGCGGACTGCGTGGCGCACGCCGTGCTCCCCGGCGTGGCCGAACCGATTCCGCTCTGGCGCGTGCGGCGCTTTCTCGGGGTGGAACAGGCGCCGGCGCAGCACGCGTTCGTCGGGCGGCAAGCGGAGCTGGCCCAGCTCGCCGGCGTTGCCGACAGCTGCCTGCGTTCCGGCCATGGCCGGGTCGTGCTGATCCGCGGCGAGGCCGGCATCGGCAAAAGCCGGCTCGCCGACCGCTTCGTCGCGCTGGCGCGCGAGCATGGCCTGGAGGCACACCGGGCGCTGGTGCTCGACTTCGGTGCCGGCAGCGGCGGCGATCCGTTGCGCATGCTCGCGCGCAATCTGCTGGGCGTCGCGCCTCGCACGGGCGCGGATGGCGCCGCCGCCGAAGCAGCGACAGGCGCGGCCATCGAGCAAGCGCTCGCGGCCTGGCAACTCGGCGAGGATGAGCTTGGGTTCGCCCGCGACATGTTCGAGCAGCCCCAGTCCCAGGAGCAGGCCGCTGCACTGGCCGCGATGGACGCCGCCAGCCGGCAACGCGGCGCACAGCGATTGATGGTGACGCTGGCCACCCGCCGCAGCGTGGTGCGCACGCAGTTGATCGTGGTCGAAGACGTCCACTGGGCCGAGCGCACGGTGCTCGATTGCCTGGCGCAGCTGGCCGCGGCAACCCGCAGCCATGCGCTGATCCTGGTGCTGACCGTACGGCCCGAGCATGACCCGCTCGATGCGGCCTGGCGGGCGACCAGCCAGGGAGCATCACTGACCACCATCGACCTCGGGCCGCTCGACGATGCCGAGGCGCACGAACTGGCAGCCTGCCATCGCCAGGTCGATCCTGCCGTGGCCGCTACCTGCATTCGCCGGGCTGAGGGCAATCCGCTGTTTCTCGACCAATTGCTGCGCGGCGCGGAGGCGGGTGCGGACGAGTTGCCCGGCACGCTGCAGAGCATTGTGCTGGCGCGGATGGACCGGTTCTCTACCGCCGACCGCCAGGCGCTGCAGGCCGCTGCCGTACTGGGCCAGCGCTTTGGCCCGGCCGCGCTGCGGCATTTGCTCGAGGACCCCGCGTACGCTTGCGAGCGCCTGGTGCAGGAAGCCATGGCCCGGCCGGAAGGCGAAGACTATTTGTTCATGCACGCGCTGATCCATGAGGCGGTGTACGCCTCGCTGCTCAAGTCGCGGCGGCAGAATCTGCACCGGCGCGCGGCCGCCTGGTACGAAGGCCGGAATCCGGCGCTGGCGGCCGAGCACCTGGATGCCGCAGGCGATCCCGGCGCGCCCGAGGCCTATGCCGCCGCGGCGCGCCATGAGGCGGCGCACTTCCGCGGCGAGCGCGCATTGCGCCTGGTCGAGCGTGCGCAGCGCCTGGATAGCGGCGACGCCTGCAGGCACACGCTTGCCTGCCTGCACGGCGAGCTGGCACTTGACCTGGGCCTGCCGACGCAATCGCTGCAGGCGTTCCGGCAAGCGCAGTTGCTGGCGAGCGATGCGGCACAGCGGGCCCGGGTGTGGCTTGGCACGGCGGCCGCCTTGCGCCTGCTCGACCGCTATGACGAAGCCCTGGCGGCGCTGCGCGAGGCGGAGCAGGCCGCCGCCGCGCTGGGCCAGCCCGAGCGGCTGGCCGAGATCGAATCGCTGCGCGGCAATCTCTATTTCCCGAAGGGCGACATGGAAGAGTGCCTCGCCGCCCACCAGCGCGCCCTCAGCCATGCGAGGGCGGCCGGATCGGTGCTGGGCGAGGCGCGTGCGCTGGGCGGCCTCGGTGATGCGTACTACCAGCAAGGCCGCATGCTGACCGCGCATGCGCATTTTGTCCGCTGCGTCGAGCTGGCGCGGGCGCACGGCTTCATCCGCATCGAATGTGCCAACCTGCCGATGGTGGGCGCGGTGGAACTGTTCCGCAACGAACTTGCGGCCGCGCAGGCCAGCTGCGAGGAAGGGCTGCGCCTGGCGCGGCGGATCAGCGATGCGCGCAGCGAGATGCTGGCCTACGACGTGATGGCGTCGACCGCACAGCTCGCCGGCGACTGGCCGGGTGCCGAAGCGCACGCGCGGCTGGCACTGGCGCTGACGCGCCGGCTTGGGGCCCGGCGCTTCGAGGCGGAAGTGCTGGCGCGGCTTGGCCTCGCCATTGGCGCGCTCGGCCAGGTGGAGGAGGCGGAGTCCGTGCTCGACGAGGCGCTGCAACTGAGCCACGCCAGCGGCGTGCGGTATTCAGGGCCAACCGTGCTGGCCTTCCTGGCGCGCACTACGCGCGATCCGGACAAGCAGCTCGACGCCCTGCGCCAGGGCGAGGCCATTCTGGCCCAGGGCTGCGTGAGCCATTGCCACGTCGATCTGCTCGAAGCTGCGATCGACGTTTCACTGGCGGCGCGCCGGTGGCAGGAAGCCGAACGCTACCTGGCAGCGCTGCAGGATTACATGCAGCATGAGCCGTTTCCGTGGGGAGACTTTCTGATCCGCAGGGGCCGCGCCTTGATATGCGCCGGACGGGAACAGGGGGCCGGGACCACGCCGCCCCTTTTTGCCCGATTACGGCTGCTCAGGGACGAGGCGCATGCGGCAGGTCTGAATGAGTCCCTGGGTGCCATCGATGCTGCACTGGAGAGGCTGGCAGCGACATCGCGTATCGAGTCGGACGCGTCAGGCCGGTCCTGATCGAAATTCCTGCGCTCGCAGATAACGCCTGTAGCAGCAGGCATCATGAGCGGATTCATGCCATGCGTGGTATGCAGATTCACTGAGGGCTCACCGTCAACCCCGCGCAGCGTTCAAGCAGTGCCTCGCCGCTGGTCACGGGCGCGCTACAGGCGCGATGGCGGCACACGTAGGCTGCCGGCCGGCCGTCCACCGGGAGCCGCCCCTGGCCGACGGGAACATCTTCGGCGAATGCCAAAACGCGTGCCGGAAGATAGGTGCGGTGAACGCTTTCCACCAAGGCGGCGGCCGCCGCCTTGTCGCCGGCAAGAATGATCCCGAACGCGCCGCGCTGCGCGAAGTCCGCGGCGGCCAGGAAGTGCACGAAGCCGGCCGGGGCCGCGCTGGCGGCAGCCCGGTAGCGCTGGAATTCGTGCTCGGCGAGGTCACGATAGCGATCCTCGCCGCTGAGTTCATGCAAGCGCAGGAAGGAGAACACGCTGGCTGAAATGCCGGACGGCCAGGCGCCGTCGTGCGGCGCGCGAGGCCTGTGTATCAATGGCTCGCCATCATTGGGCGTGAAATACAGCCCGTCGTCCCAGAACTTATCGATGATGAGCGCCACGAGTTCGGCTGCGCGATCAAGGTATCGCCTGTCGAAGCAGGATTCGTAGAGGTCGATCAGCGCGTTAGCCAGAAAGGCATAGTCTTCCAGGAACCCTGGCACCTTGACTGTGCCGTCCTTCCAGTACCGATACACACCGCCGTCCGGCATGGTGAGCTTGTCCTGGATAAAGCTGGCGGCACGCCTTGCGGCGGCGAGGTGTGCGGGGTTGCCCGTTGCCTGGTAAGCGGCGCAGAGTCCCTGGATCATGAGACCGTTCCACCCGGCGAGAATGTTGTCGTCGCGCCCGGGGCGCACGCGCTGGGCGCGCGCAGCCAACAGCCGCTCGCGCCAGCCTTCCAGCCGTGCCTCCTCCAGGGGAGTCAGCGTGACGGCACGCTGGAGCACCGATCTGCCGGGTTCAAAGTTCCCGCCTTCGGTCACGCCGTAGGCGCGACACGCCAGGGCTCCCTCGGATTCGCCCAGGACTGCCTTCACCTCGGGCGCTGTCCAGACATAAAAGCGGCCTTCCTCGCCTTCGCTGTCGGCATCTTCGCCGGCATAGAAGCCGCCGTCGGGGTGCGTCATGTCCCGCACAATGTACGCGATCGTTCCCTCGAATACGCGGCGCCAGGCTTGCTTTCCCGTCAGGCGATAGGCGTTGGCGTAGAGCGTGACGAGCTGGCCGTTGTCGTAAAGCATCTTTTCGAAGTGGGGCACGGCCCAGCGTTCGTCGACACTGTAGCGGGCGAAGCCACCGCCGAGCTGGTCATGGATGCCGCCGGCCGCCATGCCGTCGAGCGTGCGCTCCAGCGCATCAAGCAGCGCGGGTTCATGCGTGCGCTGACAGATGCGCAGCACGAGGTCGTACGCGCTTGCGTTGGGAAACTTGGGCGCTCCGCCCAGGCCGCCATGGGTCGGGTCCGTATTGCGCGCGAGGACGAGGGCTGTCTGCGCGGGCAGATCCTGGACTTCCGCGGCTTCTTCCGCGTCTTCACGGCTCAGGACCGTATCGTCCAGTTGCCGGAACCCCTGCTGAAACTGCTCGATGGTGTCGCGCAGTGCCTCGCGGCGATGCGTCCAGGCTTCGCTCAGGCTCAGCAGCACGCGCGCGAGCCCGGGGCGGCCATAGCGGTCATCGGGCGGAAAGTAGGTGCCGCCGTAGAATGGCTCTCCTTGCGGCGTCAGGAATACCGTCAGCGGCCAGCCGCCGCCCTGTCCCATCATCTGGGGGACTTTCTGGTAGATGTCGTCGAGATCGGGACGCTCCTGCCGGTCGACCTTGATGCTGATGAACCGATCGTTCATCAGGCCGGCGATCCGGGGATTCTCGAACGATTCGTGCGCCATGACGTGGCACCAATGGCAGGTGGCGTAGCCGACGGAAAGCAGGACCGGCTTGTCATCGTCGCGCGCGCGGCGAAACGCCTCTTCGCACCAGGGATACCAGTCGACAGGATTCTCCGCGTGTTGCCGGAGGTAAGGCGAGGTTTCTGTGGCGAGCCGGTTTGTCATCTTGGTCTCCAGCCTGGGCCCGGTGGGACCACTGTGGCGCAGAACAGGGCGCCCGGCAAGCGCGTGGCGGGTTTCCGGCATCAGGCCACCCCAACCCCTTGTGACCAGCACTGGTGCCGCCAGGTAAAGCCATCGCGCGGTGGCATGGTGCCGGCGGGTGCTCCACCGCCACGATAGGCGAAGGTGTACAGCACCAGCGCCGTGCGCCGCGAAGAATACCGGTCGCGCAGGGGCATGGCCTCTCTTGCAGGCCACCAGCGCGGTGCGAGCAGCGCGCCGCTGACATAGGCCAGGCCGCAGTGACCCCAGCCGGCGGCAGACAGCTGCCACAGCCAGCGGTAGCCGGCGTCGGGAGGGCGTGAGCGGGCGCGCATGCGACTCCTTGTTTCAGTTCGGATCAGGTACGGCTCTGATCTGATCCGTCCACTTTTGCATTACCCGAATCGCTCAATGGCGGCGCGCGAGGCGAGTGGTCAACGTCGCCCCGTATGCCGCCAATAAAAAGAGCACCTTCCACAGGTGCTCAGCACTTCAATCTGGGTGCATCCGAACCGGGTCAGCAACTTATGATCCGGTCCGGACCTGCAGGCATATGTGGCCTGCACGATCACGCTTCATCTGGCAGATCATCCAGGAAGCATGATCGTTTGGCTGACCTACCTTCGCTTTACTCAAGCGTGTCTCAGCCAGCACTTTAAGTATAGGGCAGCCGACGATCAGGTCAACCTGAATCTGGCTGTGCGCGAGCCGCCTGTTCCATCGATCTGCGCTACAGGGCCGCGATGAACTCGTCCCACGGCGTCGCTTGCAGCGTCTCGGTCGCGGCGTGTCCATAGCCCCGGATGATCAACGCCGCCCGCTCGAGCTGCTTCAGGTCGTCCGTCTCGACAATGTCCACGACGTCAAAGCGCCCGAGTGTCAGATAGCTGTCCTTCCAGGTGACGGCAGGGCATTCAGACTTGATTTTCTCGGCCACCGTGGCGGCGAGCTGCTTCATGTCCTTGGGATCCGTGAACGCATCAGGAGCGAGACGGCTGAGGATGACGTATGTAGTCATGGCATACCTCCGTGCAAGAAATTGCTCCGCAAACCGGCACGGCAGTCATGCGGGAACAACCGGCCGCAGGTCTTTCAGTCTATGTCATCGGCGCTCGCCTGCTGCGACGATGGCTTTGATCATCCATGCGCCTGCGAATGCAGTTCCACCACGTCCCCATCGGCTACCGGATGATCGGCGCCCACCTGCTGGCCGCTGAACTTGCCACTCCCCCAGATGCGGGCGAACTTGAACGTACTTGCGAGATCGGGGTGCACCTGCAAGGCGACATCCAGCACGGTGTCGCCGCGGCGCATCGTAAAAGGCCGGCGCTGGTCGACAGGTTTCCCGGGTGCCTTGGTGTAGACACGCACGATGCGCAGAGCCCTGAAAAGGAACGGTCCGACCTCGGCCAGTCCGCGCCCGTCGATGGCCGAGGTTGCGAGCGCCGGAAAGCTTACACCGAGCAGGTCTTCGAGCACGGCCGCGTCTTCCGGGTTGGCGAGATCGGTCTTGTTGGCCAGCAGCAGCGCAGGGAGGTGAACACTGAACGGGTCAGCCGCCGGTTCCGCCGTCGCCCCAGGGCTGTCGGCCTGACCCGGCCAGCGCTCCGACAGGATGATCTTTGCCTCGGCGAGGCGCCGCAGAATCAACGCCAACTGTTCGGTACAGTCTGGCGCGCTCAGGTCGACCACCAACAGTACGCCGTCTGTCGCCCGCAATATGTCAGTGAGCCCGGGTTGCATGAATTCGACCGATACAGGTGGCAGGTCCACCAGCTGGAAAGCAATGTCGTCGAACGGCAACATGGCGGGGACCGGCACCTGCGTAGGGTGGGGGTAGGCTCCGACCTCGCTGCCCGATCCTGTCAGCCTTGCGTGCAGGCTGGATTTTCCCGCGCCGGGCGGGCCGATCAGACAGAGCTGGGCCGCGCCTTCGGCATGCACCGCATGTGCCGGCCCTCTGTGAGCGGCCTTCCCGTGGCCCGCAGATGCCTGCGTGAGCTCCCTGATGCGCGACTTGATATCGGCCTGCAGATGCTCCGTCCCCTTGTGCTTCGGGATGACACGGAGCATCTCCTTCAGGCATTCGAGCTGCTCGCGCGGCTGGCGTGCCAGCCGATAGGCTTGTTCGGCCTGCTTGTACTCTGGAGTGAGGTTTGCTGGCATGGGCTGTCGCCAGAGCTTCAGCGTCCGGAAGCCGAAAGAGCGATCCAATCGCCAAAGGGCAGTTTCATTTTAGTCTGCCGTCCGTGCTGCTAATGGCAAGCGGGGCCGGCAGTGGCGGCTCCGTACCCGGTCTCCAGCCCGACCATCCGCTCAGCGCGCAAGGCAGCCCGCCGGCCCCGCATGGTGTTGACCCCGCACAGCAGGCCCAGCCCGACCACGAAGTAGCTGCCGGTGACCAGCAGCGCCTGCCGGTGATCGCCGCCCGTCAGCCAGCTTGCCATGCCATAGGTCAGCGGCCCGGCGATCGAGGCCAGCTTGACCGCCAGGCCCCACAGACCGAAGAACTCGGCCGCGCGCGAGGGCGGGGCCAGCAGCCCCACCATGGCCCGTCCCGCGGACTGGGCGGCGCCCAGGCACAGGCCGGCCACGTTGGCGGCAAGCCAGAACAGCGGCGCTTCGCGCGCGGCGTGCGCCAGCAGGATGGTCAGGATCCAGCCCAGCAGCGTCAGGGCAATGGCGCGCACGTGGCCGATGCGGTCCTGCACAGGGCCGAACAGGAAGGCGCCGGCCGCCGCCGTCAGGTTGACCACCAGCACCAGGGTCAGGGTCTGCTGCATGGTGAAGCCCATGGCCTGGTTGGCGTAGATGGCGGTCAGCGTGATCACTGCCTGGATGCCGGCCTGGTAGAACAGGGTGCACAGCAGGAAGCGGCGCAGGTCCCTGAACTGGCGCAGCTGGCCCAGGCGTTGCCATACCCTGGCCCAGGCCTGTTCGCCAGCCGGCGCGGACGCAGCGATCCGTGGCGCGCCGCGGTCGCGCAGCAGCAGGAAGGTCGGCAGGCTCGCCAGGGCAAAGATGGCCGCCGTGATCAGCATGGTGACGGGAACGAACTGGCTGGCGACGTGGCCGCGTGCGCTGGCCCAGTTGACATAGAGCAGGCATGCGCCCAGCGTGGCCAGGCCACCGATATAGCCAAGGCTCCAGCCCCAGCCCGATACCCTGCCCAGGGCCCGGGTGGTGGAAAGCGACGGCAGGAAGGCTGCGATCAGGTTTTCGCCGCTGCCGAAAAAGAAGTTGGACAGGACCACGCACAGGATGGCCAGGCCAAGGGTGCCGGGCTGCGCAAAATAGAGCAGGGCGGTGAATACCACGCAACCCGCCGTCGTCACCGCAAGCAGTGGCTTCTTGGCTGCGCGCAGGTCGGCGTAGGCACCGACCAGCGGCGCGCTTAGCACCACCAGCGCATAGGAGAGCGAAAGCGCCGCGGTCCACGCCAGCGTGGCCCAGGACGCATTGCCGGCCACCACGGCGACGAAGTAGGCATTGAACAGCGCGGTGATGACCACGGTGGTGTAGCCAGAGTTGGCAAAGTCGTACATGGCCCATGCCCACACTTCGCGCGGCCGTACGTCGACGCCCAGGGCAGAGGGCTCGCTGGGCTCGCGAGCGTGGCCACCAAGTTGGGGCACGGTCATGTTCCTTCCTCCACGATGCGGCGCCGCTTCAGCCGAAGCAAGACGCCATAGACGGCCAGCGCCGCGAACACGTGCTTGAGCGTGTGCCCGCTGACCAGCCCCGTGAGCGCGGCGATCTGGTGATCCAGCACATCGCAAGCCAGGGCCAGCACATAGCAGCCGGTGATGGCCAGCACATCCCGGTCGCCAGTGTAGCGCGGCGCATAGAGGCAGAGCAGCAGCGGCACCACCAGCATGGCCGATGCCTGAACCAGCAGATAAGGGCGCAGGTCGCCGATGCCGCGGGCCTCGCTCCATGCCCAGTAGGCGACGCTGGCCGGCCCTGCGATCAGCAGCAGCGGCAGCAGCCGCAAGCCGGCCTTCAGGCTGACCCGCTCGCACAGGTTGGCGCCCAGCCAGGACATCAGCGCGAACGCCAGCGGGGCCCTGTCCCACACCAGCCGCTGGTTGTCCGGCGCAAGGTGGTAATAGGCGGAGCCCAGGCCAACCAGGAAGACGGCGAAGAAAAGCAGCCGGAAAGGCCAGGCCTCGGCCGGCGCGATAAAGGCACGGCTGGCAGCCGTGGTGCCCAGATAGCGCAGGCCTGCCGCGCCCGCGAGCAGGAACAGGAGATTGGAGCCGATGTCGAGGCAGTGGGGCGTGCCGAAGCAGACGTAAGGGTCGGCATAACGATGGTATTGCGGCGGCTGCGCGATGCGCGGCAGCAGCCAGGCCGCGGTGGCCATGGCCGCCACCAGCAGCCAGACTGCGGCGGCCCTGGCGGCAGGGCGGGCTTGTCGGCAGGCGCGCATGATGGCCTCCTTGCGCTTGTGGGCGGCCCCGTGACAGCCGCGTACTACCAAGTTTCGACAATTGTCTGTGGCTTTGCCAATTCCTTGGCCGTGACGTCGCATTGTTTCGGCATTGGAACACTGTGTTTGCTTCGGGCAGGCTTCCGCAAATCTGAAGGGCTGCTATCTTCGAGCGCCGTGATCAAAACAAAGTGGCAGCGCCGCGATACACGTCGACGCTGCCCGAAACCCACGGATGTCAGTGAAGATAGCAACCCCATCAAGCCGGCTGGCGCACCTTGCTGCCGCCGTTCCGTTTGCGGCCTGCCTGTGCGCGCTTCCGGCCGCCGCCGACGCGGCAACCTTCTCGATGCAGGGCGGCTATGGCCGCGACAACCGCCACGGCGTTGAAAAATACGAAGTGGCCGCGCGCTGGGACGATATCGTGCAGTGGCAGCTGTCAAGCCGCCTTGCGCTGTCCCTGGACGGCGAGGTCAATCTCGCAAACTGGCGGGCGCTGTCGTCCCGGCCGTCGAGCCAGCTGACGGAGTTCGGCGTGTCACCGATCTTCCGCCTCAGCTATGCGGGCGAGTACGCGACGCCGTTTGTTGAAGCCTCCGTGGGTTTGCGCGTGCTCAGCCATACCGAGATCGCCGACGGCCATCGCATGGGCTCGGCGTTCCAGTTCTCTGACATGGTCGGCGTGGGCATTGCCTTCGGCAAGGCGCAGCGGCTTGCCATCGGCTACCGCTTCCAGCACCTGTCCAATGCCGGCATCAGGCAGCCCAATCCCGGCACCAACTTCAGCATGGGCTACGTGCGCTACCGCTTCTGACGGACGGCGGCCGGGCATCGTTCCAGCCACAGGACACTGCATTGCAATCCCACGGTCTACCGCGCGCCGGCTGCAGCTCCTATCATTGCTCCATGGATCATTGCCTGCCGCTATCGGTCGGCATACTCGGAGATCAGACATGAAGCGCATTCTGGGCGTCTACAGCGCACCGCGTCAGCACTGGGTCGGAGATGGCTTTCCGGTGCGCTCGATGTTTTCGTACATGAGCCACGGCAAGCAACTGAGCCCGTTTCTGCTTTTGGACTATGCCGGGCCGGCCGACTTCACGCCGACGCAGCGCCCGCGCGGGGTTGGCCAGCATCCGCACCGCGGTTTCGAGACCGTGACCATCGTCTACAAGGGCGAGGTCGCGCATCGCGACTCGACCGGGCAGGGCGGCGTGATCGGCCCCGGCGACGTGCAGTGGATGACGGCGGGCGCCGGCATCCTGCATGAGGAATTCCACTCGCCGGCCTTTACGCAAAGCGGCGGCGCGCTGGAAATGGTGCAGCTGTGGGTCAACCTGCCGGCGCGCGACAAGATGACCACGCCCGGCTACCAGGCCATCGTCGACCGCGATATCCCGGTGGTGCCGATGCCCGATGGCGCCGGCACGGTGCGCGTGATCGCCGGCGAGTACGCGGGCAAGGCCGGCCCGGCGCGCACCTTCACGCCGATGCATGTGTGGGATATGCGCCTGAACCAGGGTGCCAGCGCGCGGCTGGCGCTGCCGGAGGGCTGGCATACCGCGCTGGTGGTGCTGCGCGGCAAGATCACCGTCAACGCGGAGGCGACGGTGCGGGATGCCGAGATGGTGGTGCTGGACGGTGCCGGCGAGGATGTGAACATCGAAGCCAGCACCGACGCGGTGGTGCTGCTGCTCAGCGGCGAGCCGATCGACGAGCCGATCGTCGGCCATGGCCCGTTCGTGATGAACACTGAAGAGCAGATCGCCGATGCCTTCCGCGACTTCAGCAGCGGTCATTTCGGCAGCATCGCGGCGGGCGGCCGGTAGGCGCCTGCTGCAGCAACGGGGGCTCGCCAACGCGAGCCCCCGCTTCGGTGCGGCTGGATTTACTGCACGTTGCCGGCGACCGCGATCACCTGGCCGGTGATGTAGTTGGAATCCGGCGAGCAGAACAGGTACACGCCGCCCGCGGCTTCTTCCGGGGTGCCCCCGCGGCCAAGCGGATTGCGCTGGGCGTGCGACTTCAGCATCTCCGGATTCAGCCCGACGCGGATTTCACGGCCTTCGATGTTGACCGTGGCGCCGGCCTTGGCGTCGGCCGAGGTCATGCGGGTGTGGATCAGCCCAAACGCCACCGCATTCACGTTGACGTTGAAGCGGCCCCACTCGCGCGCCATGGCGCGGGTCATGCCGATCACGCCGGCCTTGGCGCCGGAGTAGTTGATCTGGCCGGCATTGCCGTTCAGGCCCGAGGTCGACGAGATATTGACGATCTTGCGGTACACCTCGCGGCCGGCTTCCTTGTCGGCGGCGGCCAGTGCCTTGATGTGCGGGTAGGCGGCGCGCAGGATGCGGAACGGCGCGGTCATGTGGCAGTCCAGGATGGCGTACCACTGCTCGTCGCTCATCTTCTGCACCACGTCGTCCCAGGTGAAGCCGGCGTTGTTGACGATGATGTCGATGCTCTTGAAATTGCTCATCGCCGTGTTGATGAAGCGGTCGGCAAAGTCCGGTGCGGACACGTTGCCCACGCAGGCCACGGCTTCGACGCCCATTGCCTTCAGTTCCTCGACGGTCTGTTGCGCCGGCTCGGCGTCCAGGTCATTGATGACCAGGCGCGCGCCTTCGCGTGCCAGCCGCATGGCGATGGCGTTGCCGATGCCGCGGCCCGAACCGGTGACCAGTGCCACCTTGCCTTCAAGTGCTCCCATTTCAGACTCCTTGTGCTTGATTGGATTTACAGGGCAACGACGGCGTCGCCGAGGATCTTGCTTTCGCCATACTGGTTGGCAGTCTGGATTTCCAGCCTGACGCGCTTCTCGCCGTCGACTTCCAGCTTCTCCACCACGCGGCCGGTGCAGGTGATGCGATGGCCCAGGTGGGTGATGCCGACAAAGCGCACGCCGAACTGGCGCAGCTGGCGCTGGTCCACCCACTGCGTCAGCAAGCGGCCCAGCCAGGCCATCGCCAGCATGCCGTGGGCAAACACGTCGGGGTTGCCGGCCTTGCGTGCGAAATCGATGTCGATGTGGATCGGGTTGTGGTCGTTCGACGCGCCGGCGAACAGCGCCAGCGTGGTGCGGTTGACCGGCTCCAGCGTCAGCGGCGGCAGGGTGTCGCCTACCTTGACCTGGTCGAAGCCTAGTTTGCTCATGCGGGTTCTCCGGTTCAAGTGCGATGCACCAGCACGCTGCGCAGGTCTGCCACGTGCTCGCCATCCTGGTTGGTCACGCGCGTCTCGCGCACTACGAATTCCAGCGCGCCGCCCTTCTTGTCGTAGATGTCGGCGATGGTGGACTTGAAGTGCAGGGTGTCGCCGGCGTAGGCCATGCGGTGGTAGGCAAAGGATTGCTCGCCGTGCAGGATGCGGTCGATGCGGATGCCCAGCTCATCTCGCCAGCCGGTCGCCGGCCCGGCCAGTTCCAGCGAAAAGAGGAAGGTCGGCGGCAACGGCAGGCCCGGGTGGCCGGCGTCGCGCGCGGCGGCTTCGTCGAGATAGACCGGATCGGTCTGGCCGGTGGCCTTGGCGAAGAAGCGCAGCTGGCTGGCCGGTGCGCAGGCGCGGAAATCCGCCACCACCTTGCCGATGTGTTTCTTGTCGATCATGGATGGACTCCTGTGTCAGTGTGCTCAGGCGTGCTTCTGGTACAGCGTGACCACGCAGGCGCCGCCCAGGCCGAGGTTGTGCGTCAGGGCCAGGCGTGCGCCTTCCACCTGGCGCTGGTCGGCGGTGCCGCGCAGCTGCTGGACCATCTCGTAGCATTGCGCCAGGCCGGTGGCGCCCAGCGGATGGCCCTTGGACAGCAGGCCGCCTGACGGGTTGACCACCCACTTGCCGCCGTAGGTGTTGTCGCCGTCGTTGACCAGCTTCTCGGCGCCGCCTTCCGGGCACAGGCCGAGGCCTTCATAGGTCAGCAGCTCGTTCTGCGCGAAGCAGTCGTGCAGCTCGATCACGTCGAGGTCCTGCGGGCCGACGCCGGCCTGCTCATACACCTGCTGCGAGCCTTCGCGCGTCATGCCGAAGCCGACCACGCGGATCATGTCGCGTGCGTCGTAGGTGCTGGGGCGGTCGGTGGTCAGCGACTGGCCGGCGATCAGCACGTCGGTCTTCAGGCCCTTCCTGCGCGCGAATTCCTCCGACACCACGATGGCGGCAGCGGCGCCGCAGGTTGGCGGGCAGGCCATCAGGCGCGTGAGCACGCCTTCCCACAGCGCCGGCGCGGCCAGCACGTCCTCGGTGGTCAGCACGTTGCGGAATACGGCCAGCGGGTTGTTGGCGGCGTGGCGGCTGGCCTTGGCGCGGATCCTGGCGAAGGTTTCCAGCCTGGTGCCGTACTTTTCCATATGGGCCTTGCCGGCGCCGGAGAACTGGCGGATGGCATTGGGCAGGTCCTTGCGGTCGACCAGTTCGTCCACCAGGCCGATGGCGCGCTCAAGCGCCGGGGCGCGGTCGTCCCAGCGCGACTTCAGCGCGCCGGGCTGCATGAACTCGAAGCCGACCGCGAGCGCGCAGTCCACCGCGCCGCTCTGCACCGCCTGGCGCGCCAGGAACAGCGCCGACGAGCCGGTGGCGCAGTTGTTGTTCACGTTGATGACGGGGATGCCGGTCATGCCGACCTGGTACAGCGCCTTCTGGCCGCAGGTCGAGTCGCCATACACGTAGCCGGCGTAGGCCTGCTGTACGTCCTCATAGCCAAGGCCGGCGTCTTCCAGCGCCTGGCGCACGGCGGTTGCGCCCATCACGTCATAGGTGTCGCTGCTGCCCGGCTTCTTGAACGGGATCATGCCGGCGCCGGCGACGAAAACCTTGCGAGTCATAGGTGTGCTCCGATGATTGTTTGTCTTGGGGTCAGTGCTTACAGCTTGCGCGCGATCAGATCGCGCATCACTTCGCTGGTGCCGCCGTAGATGCGGGTCACGCGCATGTCGGCAAAGGCGCGCGCCACCGGGTACTCCATCATGTAGCCGTAGCCGCCGTGCAGCTGCACCATCTGGTCCAGCGCGGTGCCCAGAACTTCGGTCGCATGGAGCTTGGCGATGGCCGCTTCTTCCAGCGTCAGGCGGCGGCGGATGTGCTCGCCGAGGTAGTGGTCGACCAGCAGCCGCACCGAGATCGCCTGCGTCTTGATGTCGGCCAGCTTGAACTTGGTGTTCTGGAAGTCCCAGACGGTCTGGCTGAAGGCCTTGCGGTCCTTGACGTAGGCCAGCGTGTGTTCCAGGCAGACCTCCAGCTTGGCGGCGGCGCTGACCGCGATCGACAGGCGCTCCTGCGGCAGTTCGGCCATCAGGTAGGCAAAGCCCTTGCCTTCCTCGCCCAGCAGGTTGGCCACCGGCACGCGCACGTTGTCGAAGAACAGCTCGGCGGTGTCCTGCGCGTGCTGGCCGACCTTGTCCAGCTTGCGGCCGCGGCGGAAGCCCTCGCGCTCGGCTTCGACCACGATCAGGCTGACGCCGCGCGCGCCGGCGGTCGGGTCGGTCTTGCAGACCATGATGATCAGGTCGGCGTTCAGGCCGTTGCTGATGAAGGTCTTGCTGCCGTTGATCACGTACTCGTCGCCATCGCGGGTGGCAGTGGTGTGGATCGCCTTGAGGTCGCTGCCGGTGCCGGGCTCGGTCATGCCGATGGCGAGGATGTATTCGCCGGAGCAGACCTTGGGAAGCCAGCGCTGCTTCTGTTCCTCGTTGCCGATGCGGGCGATATACGGCGCGATGATGTCGGAGTGCACGCCGAAGCCGACCCCGCTCAGGCCGGCGCGGGCATACTCTTCGGCATAGATGGCGGAGTGGCCGAAGTCGCCGCCGCCGCCGCCGTACTCGGTCGGCAGCGTCACGCACAGCAGGCCTTCGCGGCCGGCCTTGAGCCAGGTCTCGCGGTCGACCTTGCCGGCCTTGTCCCATTCGGCTTGCCTGGGCAGGCATTCGCGTTCGAGGAAGCGGCGCACGGTGGTGCGGAACATCTCGTGGTCGTCACGATAGATGCTGCGGTTGATTTCCATTGAGTACTCCGGATGTCGGTCTGCGAAAGGTTGCCTCAGCCCAGCAATGCGGCCGTTGGTATGGCGCTAAGGTACCGGGGAGGAGGGGGCCGCGAACACCACCCGCGTCAGGTGGCCGGAGACAGCAAAGGGGCGGCCGCGCATGGGTTGCGCGGCGTTGGGGAG
>NZ_JBYTAG010000094.1:0-21317 GCF_058787995.1 Cupriavidus sp. FW305-27 | reverse complement strand
CCGGCGCACTGCCCAACCCCGCCCCCGCGCTTGGCCAGCATACCGACGCGGTGCTGGAAGGCCTTGGCATCGGCACGGCACAGCGCGAGGCATGGCGCATGGCAGGGATTATCTGACCAGGAGACCGGCATGACTGCCAGGAAGGTGTACATACATGAAGTCGCCACGCGAGACGGCTTCCAGAACGAGGCCCGCTTTGTCGAGACCGATGACAAGGTTGCCCTGATCGACGCGCTGAGCGCATGCGGCTACGCCAGGATCGAGGTGACTTCCTTCACCTCGCCCAAGGCGATTCCCGCGCTGCGCGACGCGGAAGCGGTGATGCATCGCATCGCGCGGCGCCCCGGTGTGGTCTACACGGTGCTGGTGCCGAATGTGCGCGGCGCCGAGCGGGCCCTCTCCTGCCAGGTCGACGAGGTCAACCTGGTGATGTCGGTCAGCGAAAGCCACAACCGCACCAACCTGCGCATGTCGCGCGAGCAATCGTTTGCCCAGCTTGCCGACGTCATCCGCGTGGTGAGGGAGACGCCGACCGCGATCAACATCTCGCTGTCGACCGCGATGGGTTGCCCGATGGAAGGCGACGTGCCGCTGGAAAACGTGCTGGGCTGGATGCAGCGCTTCGCCGACCTGGGGGCTCACGGCGTGACGCTGTGCGACACCACTGGCATGGCGTTCCCGTCCCAGGTCGCGAGGCTGTGCCAAGCCGCGCGGCGGCAGTTCCCCGGCCTGGCGCTGACCCTGCATTTCCACAATACCCGGGGCCTGGCGCTGGCCAATACGCTCGCCGCGCTGGACCAGGGCATCGACCGCTTCGACGCTTCGCTGGGCGGCCTCGGTGGCTGCCCGTATGCGCCGGGCGCGACCGGCAATGTCTGCACCGAAGAACTCGTCCATATGCTTGAACTGGACGGCTACGACACCGGCGTCGACCTGGCTGCCATCCTGGATGCCGCCGCGCGCTTGCCTGGCCTGATCGGCCATGACGTCCCAAGCCAGCTGCTGAAGGCCGGCCGCCGCCTCGACCTGCATCCGATGCCTGCCGCCGACGCGATCCCCGAACAACGGGCCTTCCAGCCCTGACACCGACCCGGAAACCATCATGTCCCTGATCGACCATCTTGACCATCTGGTGCTCACCTGTGTTGACCTCGAAGCCACGCGGCACTTCTACACCGAAGTCATGCAGATGCAGCCTGAAACCTTCGGCAACGGTCGCCTGGCCTTCCGCTTCGGCAACCAGAAGATCAATCTCCACCAGCGCGGCGCCGAGTTCGAGCCCAAGGCACACCTGCCCGTTCCCGGCGCACTCGATCTCTGCTTTATCGCTTCCGTCCCGCTCGACGACGTCATCGCCCATCTTCGGCGATGCCAGTGGCCCATTGTCGAAGGACCGGTGGCGCGCACCGGCGCAACGCAGAAGATCCGCTCGGTCTACGTGCGCGATCCGGACCTGAACCTGATCGAGATATCAGAACTGGTCGACTGAAGATCGGCCAACCCGGCAAAACGATGGAGGAGACACCCATGAAACGCATGACGATCGCCGCGGCCGCCCTGGCGGCCCTGGCTGCGGCCGCCCCGGCCCACAGCACCAACGCCTATCCCACCAAGCCGGTCACCCTGGTGGTGCCCAGCGCACCGGCCGGATCCACCGATATCGTTGCCCGCCTGGTCGGCGAACAACTGCAGGCCGCGCTTGGCCAGCCCGTGGTGGTGGACAACAAGCCCGGTGCCAGCGGCAATATCGGCACCGAAGCCGTGGCGCGCGCCGCGCCGGACGGCTATACGCTGCTGCTTCAGTATTCCGGCTACCACGTCGGCAATCCGGCGCTGTTCCCGCAGATCCGCTGGAAGCCGTCCAGCTTCGTCCCGGTGGCGCTGGTCATGCGCGCGCCGCACGTCATCGCCATCAACGGCAAGCTGCCCGCGACATCGATAGCCGAACTGGTTACCTACGGCAAAAGCAATGGCAAGGGCCTGTTCTATGCCTCGTCCGGCAATGGCTCGATCCAGCATATCGCCGGCGAGATGCTGGCGCGGCAGACCAGGGTGCCGATGACGCACGTACCGTACAAGGGCGCCGGGCCCGTGGTCACCGACCTGATCAGCGGGCAGGTCGACATGTTCATCACGACCCCGCCGAGCGTGATCGGGCATGTGCAGGCGGGCAAGATCAAGGCGCTTGCCTATGCCGGACCGAAGCGCCATCCCTCCATGCCCAATGTGCCGACCACCGCGGAGGCTGGGCTGCCAGGGTATGAGGTGGAATCCTGGTTTGCACTGTTTGCACCGGCGAATACACCGCCGGCCATCGTCGAGCGCTTGTCCCAGGAGGTGAAGAAGATCGTGGCCAGCGACACGTACAGGAAGAAGATCGAGGAACAAGGTGCCTTTGCCGCCTACATGGGGCCGCAGGAGCTGGGCAAGTTCGTCGATCAGGAACTGGCGTCCTGGTCGCGTGTGGTCAAGACATCGAATATTCGCGCGGACTAAGTGTCGTCGATGCGTGGAAGGTCTCCCC
The DNA here is from genome assembly GCF_058787995.1 of Cupriavidus sp. FW305-27. Classification (NCBI taxonomy): domain Bacteria; kingdom Pseudomonadati; phylum Pseudomonadota; class Betaproteobacteria; order Burkholderiales; family Burkholderiaceae; genus Cupriavidus; species Cupriavidus sp. FW305-27. Next base: position 18,793 of record NZ_JBYTAG010000094.1, on the reverse strand, counting down.
GGGTGGGGAGACCCGTTTTTTCTATACGCCCAGGCGATTTTCCAGCCGGCTGGCGGCGACATACAGGCGCGCAAGCTGGCACGCAGCATCCTCAAGCAATGCCGCCGCATGCTCCATCGCAAAGCCGATTGATACCGGCCCCTGCTGAATCGAGATGCACCCGTCGAAGGCTTCGGCCAGTCCGGCATCGGGCTCGACGGCGCCTGAGAGCAGCGTCACCGGCACACCGGCCTGGCGCGCCATGCGCGCGATCATGGCAGGACCTTTTCCCATCATGGTCTGCGCATCGGACCGTCCCTCGCCGGTAATGACCCAGTCGAAGGCGCCGAGCCCTGCATCGAGGCCGGCAGCACCCAGCACAAAGGCCGCGCCGGGAACGATCTCGGCGCCGAGCAGGTGCAACGCAAAGCCGATGCCGCCGGCGGCGCCGCTGCCTTGCGCATCGGCAACCTCCAGCCCGACCACGGCGGCGCATCGCGTTGCAAACCGTTCCAGCCGGGCATCCGCAGCGGCCAGGTCTTGCACGCCCTTCTGCGGGCCGAAGACAAAGGTCGCGCCGTTTGGCCCGCAGAGCGGATTGTTGACGTCGGACAGGCCCAGCAGCCGGACCCGGCCAAGCTGCGCAGGCTGCTGATACGTTGCGGCGCAGATCGCGTCCAGCGTATCCAGGGTTGGCCACAATGCGTTGCCCTGCGCATCGGTAAAGCAAAAGCCGGTTTCCGCCAGCAGGCCGGCACCTGCGTCATTGGTGGAAGATCCGCCCAGCCCGATCGCGATGGTATCGACACTGCGCTCAGCGAGCGCGCGGATGACATGGCCGATGCCCCTGGTCGTGCGTTGCCCCGGCGCCAGCAGGGCGTGCGGAAGGCCGACGATTTCAGCCACCTCGACGATCGCGAGCTCGCCAAACTCCTGCGTGCGGACGCGGAAGTACCGCACCGGCCTTGGCACGCCATTGGCATCGGTGGCAACCACCGCTTCCCACACGCCCGCACGCGTGGCCGCCAGGACTTCGGCGGTACCTTCGCCGCCATCGGCGATCGGTGCCACGGTGACATCCGCACCAGGCACCGCGCGCCGGATGCCGGCGCGGATGCGATCCGCCACCTCGGTCGCGCTGAGGCTGCCTTTGAACGAGTCAGGTGCAACCAGCACCTTGAGTCCTGCTGCTTTCATTGTCGGCACCATCCTTCGTCCGGCGGGCACGTCATGCGGCCACCACGTTCCTGGGCGCGCCTTGCGCGAAGGCACAGATATTGTCGATAAGCTGGTCGGCCAGGCCTTGCACGGCCTCGTCGCTGGCCCATGCAACGTGCGGGGTCAGGATGAAGTTCGGCGCATCCTTCAACTGATGGAACGGGTGTTCCGCGCCGGGCGGCTCCTGCGTCGCAACGTCGAAGCCGGCCCCGGCCACCTTTCCGGATTGCAGCGCTTCCACCAGCGCCGCTTCATTGACCAGCCCGCCTCGGGCGGTGTTGATCAGCAACGGGCGCCGCTCCATCTTCGAGAACTCCGCGGTGTCGATCAGGTTGCGTGTCTGCGCCACCAGCGGGCAATGCAAGGTGATGATGTCGCTACGGCGCAGCACCTCGTCGAAAGGCGTGTAGAGCGGGCCCATGCCCTCGCGTCCCTTGTGGGCCGCAAACAGCGGCTGCATGCCCAGCGCACTCGCCATCCTGGCCACCGACTGGCCGAGCACGCCGTCGCCGATGATGCCAAGCACCGACCCGTGCAAGTCCTTGATCGGGTAGTCGAAGAAGCAGAAGGATCCGGATTCCTGCCAGCGGCCGCGCCGGACCGCATCGTGGTAGGCGGCCAGGCTTCGCCGCAGCGCGAAGATCAGGGCAAAGGTATGTTCCGGCACCGTATGGACGGCATAGTTGCGGATATTGGAGACGACGATGCCGCGGGCGGCACAGGCTTGCAGGTCGACAACATCGGTGCCGGTCGCCGCAATGGCGATGAGCTTCAGGTTCGGTGCCTGCTCAAGCTGGCGGGCATCCAGCTTCACCTTGTTGGTGATGACCACGTCCGCAGCGGCGATGCGCGCGGCGACGTCCTCGTCAGGCGTTTCCCCGTAGAGTTGGAGCTCATGCGGGAACGGCAGCGCTGGCAGCGTGATCTGCGGCGAGATGGTGGAACGGTCCAGGAATACGATCTTCATTGCCATGACATCCAGGTTGCGGGCCCCCCGCAGCGTGCCGATGTGAGGCACGGCTTGTCACACTGGCGCGTAGGGACGGGCTGCGGTCGAAGGGCGGCAGGCATCTGCCGCGTTATTGCGCCACAGACATGATGAGGGGAGGCAGGCCCAGCTGGAATCGCGGCTTTCTCCATCTTCCTTTCTCAAATGGAAAGGCAATGGCCACGTCACGGCAGCATCGGCCCTGCATGGCGTGGAACATTTCGGCCTGGGCTGACACGAACTACGTGAGGGGCCGCGGAAACGCCGACGCTGCGCGACGGCATCACATTCCCCGGCCATTCGCGGTAGCTATGGCAGGAGGACCCACATGAACACCACTGCAAAACTCATTCCCTCAACCGAGTTGGCGCAACAAAACCCCGTCCGGTTTCCCAATGAAAGCGCGGAGTACCGCAAGGCGCGCAATGCGCTGCTCGCGGAGGAGATCGAGCTGCGGCGCCACATTGAGCGCGTGGCCGAACAGCGCCGCGGCCTGCCCGCGGGCGGCGAGGTGACAAAGCGCTATACCTTCCAGGGCGAACGCGGTCCGGTCACGCTGGCCGAACTGTTCGGCGACAAGGACACCCTGGTCATCTACAGCTATATGTTCGGACCGCAGCGGGAGCAGCCTTGCCCGATGTGCACGTCGGTGATGGCGTCGTGGGATCACAAGGTCCCGGACATCGAGCAGCGCGTGGCGCTGGCGATGATCGCCCGCTCGCCCATCGATCGCCTGGTCGCCGCCAAGAAGGCGCGGGGCTGGACCAAGCTGAAGGTCTATGCGGACGTCGACGGCGATTTCACCCGCGACTATGTCAGCCCCGAAGATGCCGACGCTCCGGGCTACTCGGTGTTTACGCGCCGGGACGGCAAGATCCGCCATTTCTGGAGCAGCGAGATGTATGCCCTCTCGGTCGACCCGGGTCAGGACCCGCGCGGTGCGCCGGACCTGGATCCGCTGTGGACCCTGCTGGACACCACGCCGGAAGGCCGGGGGGCGGATTGGTATCCGAAGCTGGAATACCCCGAGGGGAAATAATCGTCCTCGATGGCAGGGTCAGGCCTCGGGTTGGTGGCAAACCACTTCGATGTTGTGCCCGTCCGGACCAATCACGAACGCCGCATAGTAGTTGGCGTGGTAGTGCGGGCGCAGGCCAGGCGCACCATTGTCTTTGCCACCCGCCTCCAGGGCCGCGCGATAGAAAGCTTCGACTTGCCGGCGATTCTCGGCCGTGAACGCCAGGTGAAGATGCGCCGGCTTTTCCTCGGTCTGGAACAGGCACAATGAAGCCTTGCCCTTTGGGCAAAGCTCGACACCGTACGCCGGCGGCCCCTCCGAGGCAACCGCTACGCCGAGCGGTTCGAGTGCCTTGAGGAAGAACGCCTTGCTCGCTGCATAGTCGCTGACTCCGAATTTGACGTGGTCAAACATGGGTTCTCCTGAAGTGTGTGGGCCCTGCGCGCGGCCCGACCCCAGAGTTTGACGATGAACCAAAAAAAATGCCAGCCATCCCGGATGGCCGGCACCAAGCTCACAGCAGTTGGAGACTGAGACCCCGCCGCGCGTCGCCGCCGCCGGACCGCGCGCGCTCGGGGCAAGCCTCAATCTGCCTGACCTCGACAACATCGCCTTCGTCCACCCGGACTCGTCCGTTCGGGGTATGCGAACCGAAGTCACACGGCTCTAGTGTGTCCCTTCCCGATGACTTTCATGAAGGAGGGGCCGATGGCCAAAGCAGAGAATCTCGTGACGTCGATCCAGGTGGAGATCGACGCACCGGTAGCGCTGGTGTGGGAAGTGCTGACCGACTTTGCGCGCTACGCGGAATGGAATACGTTCTGCCCGGAGCTGGAGACCACCGGCCGGCTCGGCGACATGGTGTACATGCAGGTGCGCATCCCCGGCACCGACCAGGTCATCCCGGTCAACGAGTACCTGGTGGCGTGGGAGCCGGAACGCCTGCTCTCGTGGGAGCAGCGCCCCACCGACGAGAACAAGGATGCAGCCCGGCGCGACCAGTACCTGGAAGCCGTCGGGCCCGGGCGCACCCGCTACTTCACCACTGACCTGTTCCTGGGGCTGAACGCGGAGACCATCATGCGCGAGCACGGTGCCTGGGTGAAGCAGGGCTTCGACCAGGTGGCACGGGACGTCAAGGCGCGCGCGGAAGCGCTGAATGCGCAACGGCAGGCTGGCCTGCGCTGAGCAGTCATTGCCTGTACGCGGGCGGGAGCGCCGCTACTCCCGCATCCTCTCCGCCATGAATGCCCGCAGCATCTCCATTGCGGGCGTCTCGGTCCGTCCCTGCAAGGTGATCAGCGCGAACTGCGCGCTGGTGTGCAAGGGCGGCGTCAATGCCAGCTCCACCAGTTCCCCGCTTGCCATGGGCTCGCGCGCGGCGGCGATGATGCCGAGGAACACCGCATCGGTGATGCGGGCGGCTTCCACCAGGCTGGAGATCTCCTCGCAGCGCAGCGTGACCATCTGGTCGGGATGCGCGCGTGGCCCGAAGTGGGCGATCAGGATGCGCGCCACCTCGTCCGACAGGGGGCTGGAAGCGATCGGATAGGCCAGCAGATCGTCGAAGCTCACGCGGCGCAGCTTGCACAACGGATGGCCGCTGCGGCACATGAAGCCGGCGCGCAGGTCCGGCAGCCGCTCCACGCGCAGGTCGGGGCCCGGCACTAGCGAGCGCAGATCGATGACCACGCCGTCAAGCGCGCGGGCGCGTAGCTGCTGAAGCTGCAGATTGGTCGCGCCGCGCGAAATGGTCAGCCTGACCCTGGGATGGTGCCTGGCCATATGCACCAGCAGCGGCGTCATCAGCATGGCGCCCGGCCCGGATCCCAGGCCGATGCGCAGCGTGCCCGCCTGGCCGGCCTGCAACGCCAGCGCGCTCTGCCTGAGCTCGCCAGCCTCGAAGACGATGCGCCGTGCCCTTTCCAGCGCCAGCTGCCCGAACGGCGTCAGTTCGTTGCGCTTGCCGATGCGGTCTACCAGTGGCATGCCCAGCTCCGCTTCCAGGGCCTGGATGCTGCGGCTGAGTGCCGGCTGCGTCAGATGCAGCCGCGCGGCAGCCTGGCTGAACGAGCCGGTCTCCGCCAGCGCGATCAGGTGCTTGAGCTGAATCAGGTTCATCGCCGTCCTCGCATGCAATCTTGTAATGATAATGAGAAAAATGATGCATTGGACATCAGGTTGCCGCCTTCCTAACATGGCTGCCAGCCGTGCGTCCCGCCGGGGCAACAAGACAGACGCGGCATCCATGATCAGGAGACGACGATGACCCTCACACAATGCCTGCGCCGCCCGCTGACGAGGCTGACTGGCGGCCTGCTTGCCGCCGTGCTGGCCAGCCCGATCTGCGCCGGCGCGGCCGGCGCGACCGCAGCCGCGGGGGCGACCGGGGCGTCCTATCCCGCCAAGCCGATCGCACTGATGGTGCCCTATCCCGCCGGCGGCGCCTCCGACGCCATCGCCCGCGTGCTGAGCCAGCCCGTCGGCAAGCAGCTCGGCCAGACCGTGCTGGTGGAGAACCTGGGCGGCGTCAGCGGCGCCATCGCCGCGCAGAAGGTGCTGTCGGCGCCGGGCGACGGCTACTACCTGTTCCAGGGCTCTCCCAACGAAGTGATCCTGTCTCCGCTGGCCAATGCCGCGGTCAAGCTGCAGGCGGAGGACTTCCAGCTGGTGCAGCCGATTTCCACCGCGGTGCTGGCACTGATCGCACGCAAGGACCTGGAAGCCAACTCCGCGGACGAACTGATCGCCCTGGCGCGCAGCCGCAAGGACAAGCCGCTGTCTTACGGCAGCGTGGGAGTGGGCTCGCTGTACCACATCCTGGTCGAGCATATGCAGCAACTCACCGGCACCAGGATGACCCACGTCCCTTACAAGGGCGCGGCGCCGCTGGTACAGGACCTCGGCGGCGGCCAGCTCGACTTCGCCATCGTGCCGTTCAACGCCGCGCTCGGCGCGATGGCCCAGCAGGGACGGCTGAAACTGCTCGCCACCGCGGGCGCCACCCGGGCGCCGCTGTTGCCCAATGTGCCCACCATCGGCGAAGGCAAGCTGCTGAAGAACTTCGCCTTCACGATCTGGACCGGCTTCATGGTGAAGAAGGGAACCCCGCCCGAGGTGGTGCAGCGCCTGAACCTGGCGCTCGGCAATGTCCTCAAGGATCCCGCCGTGCGCGCCGGGCTGGAAGCCCAGATGCAGACCGTGGCCACGCCGATGACGCTGCAGGAGGCGGCCCGCTTCTACGAAGGCGAGACGGCGCGCTACCGCGGCCTGGCCAAGGCCATCGGGCTGCAGCCGCAATGACGCAACGCCAATGCCATCGCATATAGAGAGGAGAGAAATCCCATGCACGCCATCCTGGAATCGCTGCGCTCCCGCGCGGACAAGTTCGTTGCGCTGCGCCGCGACATTCACCAGCATCCGGAACTTGGCTTCCAGGAGCACCGCACCAGCGACGCCGTGGCCGAGCGCCTCGCCCAATGGGGCTACGACGTGGAGCGCGGGCTGGGCGGCACCGGCGTGGTGGGCAGGCTGCGGCGCGGCAGCGGCACGCGCCGGCTCGGCCTGCGCGCCGACATGGACGCCCTGCCGATCGGCGAGGCGACCGGCCTGCCCTACTCCAGCAGCCATGCCGGCGTCATGCATGCCTGCGGGCACGATGGGCACACCGCCATGCTGCTTTGCGCCGCGGAATACCTGGCGCAGGAAGCGCAGTTCTCCGGCACGCTAAACCTGATTTTCCAGCCGGCCGAGGAAGGCATGGGCGGCGCCGTGCGCATGATCCAGGACGGGCTGTTCGAGAAGTATCCCTGCGACGCCGTCTTCGCCATGCACAATATGCCTGGCATCACGCAGGGACGGCTGGTGCTGCGCGACGGTCCCACCATGGCTTCGTCGGACTACGCCACCGTCACGGTCAGAGGCGTGGGCGGCCACGGCGCGCTGCCGCACCGGGCAGCCGATCCGCTGGTGGCCGCCGCCGGCATCGTGCTGGCCCTGCAGACCGTGGTCTCGCGCAACGTCGACCCGCTGCAGATGGCGGTGGTGACGGTCGGCGCCATGCATGCCGGCAAGGCCAACAACGTGATCCCGCAGGAAGCCACGCTGGAAATCAGCGTGCGGGCGCTCGACCGCGACGTGCGTGCCACCCTGGAGCGGCGCATCAAGGCGCTGGTGCAGGCCCAGGCGGAAAGCTACGGCGTGCGCGCCGAGATCGATTACCGGCAAGGCTATGCGGTGCTCGTCAACACTCCGGAAGAGACGGAATTCGCGCGCCAGACGGCGCTCGCCTTGCTTGGGCCGGACAAGGTCGTGCCGCAAGGCCCGGCGCTGCCCGGCAGCGAGGACTTCGCCTTCATGCTGGAGCGCTGCCCCGGCAGCTATCTGCTGATCGGCAACGGCGATGGAGACAGCGCAGGCGCCTGCATGGTGCACAACCCCGGCTACGACTTCAACGACGACAACGTCACCATCGGCGCGGCCTATTGGGCGCTGCTGACGCAGCGCTTCCTGATCGACTGAGGTTGCAGATCGCTGTTTCGGCTATTAGGGACTGGCCCGTCGATCGACCTGCATAGGCAGGTCGATCGACGGGTCAATGCGGAGGTCTCTGGCTTAGCACCACCAACGCCGCGGTGCCGCGGCTGCGCACGCAGGCGTCGTTGCAGTGGTCTTGCGCCGCGTCGGCGGAGGCCACGCTGACAGCGGGCATCTCGTCCTGGCTGCCATGCGCGGTGGCAAGGTCGCCGCCCACGGCAATCGCCCAGGCCGCGCCCATCGCGGCGCCGGCCCCGGCCAGGCCCGCCGCCCAACGAAATCCGAGCCGCTTCATGCTGTCTCCTCCGCACCCTTGCTGGGTTTCCATGCTTTTGAAAGCATCGTAGTCAGCGCCGGCCCGAAACGCTTCGTCCGAGCAGACTAAGGGGTATCCCGCAGCAGCGCCGGATCGAAAGTGGCGTCGGGTCGACAGGAAGGGATGGTGGACAGGGCCGGATGCGGCGGCACGTCGGGCCCTTGATACAGCCGGGCCAGCGCTGCGGCACAGCCGGACAGGCCAGACGGCGCGAGATGCATGGCGTGCGCGCTCAGCAGGCCCCACAGGTGCGCCACCAGCAGGCCGGCCATGCCTGGGGCCGGCAGCAGGCCGGCGAAGGTTGCGCGCAGGGTCTCGACGCCCGCCAGCACGCGGGCGCGCAGCGGGCAAAGCTCGCAGTCGTCGCCGCACTTGTGCTGCAGCAGGGCGGCCAGCAGGCTGACATGGCGCGCCAGGTCATCGCCATCGAGCAAGGCGGCCAGCGCCTGCTCCAGCGTGCCTGGCCCGTTGGCGGCGCGGCCTTGCGCCAGCGGCGCGAGGCGGGCGGCGAAGTCGGCTTCGGCGCACGACAGCAGCGCGCCGAGCAACTCGGCGCGGGAACGGAAATGCCCGTAGACGGCCCCGCGCGTCATGCCGATGGCGCGGGCCACATCGTCCACGGTGACGCAATGCAGGCCGCGGTGCCGGATCAGTTGCAGCGCGCTGGCCAGGATGCGCGTCCGCGTGACGGCGGCATCTTCGCGGGTGTGGCGGGCCATGGGCGCGGCGGGCCTACAGGAAATGCACGTCGTCCGGCCCCCAGTGGGCGCGCATGCTGCGGATGCGGCCATCTGCGCCGAACGTCATGATGTCGGTCACGTCGATGCGGGCCGGCCGCCCTTCCAGGCGGGCATGCGCGGCAAAGGTCAGCGCGGCGGCGTCACCGTGCGAGCCGCGCGGCGGCGCCACCACCTCCAGGCGCGCGCCCAGTGCGGTGGTGTGTTGGTAGAAGGCCAGGATGGCCGGCTTGCCGGCGATCGGCTGCGCGCCGACCGGGTCTTCGACGGTGGCATCGTCGGCGTAGAGCGCGGCAACGCCCTGCGCGTCACCGGCATTGAAACGATCGACATAGGCGAGCAGCGTGGCTTTCATCGCGGCGCTATCGGGCATGGGGTTCTCCTTGTCTGGTGGTTCTAGCGTGCGGTGTAGCCGCCGTCGATCACCAGCTCGGCGCCGGTGACGTAGCGCCCGGCGTCGGACACGAGGTACAGGATGCCCGCGGCAATGTCGCGGGGCTGGCCCACCTTGCCCGCGGGGGTCTGTCCACCCAGGTAGTCAAACAGCGCCTCGCCCTGCCCCGAGGCCTGGGCCACGTGTTCGAGCATCGGCGTGCGGATATAGCCGGGATGGATCGAGTTGGCGCGAATCCCCTTGCCGGCATAGAGCATGGCATCGGTCTTGGCCATCATCCGCACCGCGGCCTTGGATGCGTGATAAGGCGGCACGTCCGGCCCGCCGGCGATGCCGTACATCGACGACACGTTGACAATGGCGCCGCCGCCGGCGCGCTCCATGTGACCGATGGCGTGCTTGGTGCACAGGAAGGTGCCGGTCACGTTCACGGCCATGACCTGCTGCCATTGCTCCAGCGCGAGCTCATGGGTCGGCGCATTGGGCCCTTCGATGCCGGCGTTGTTCACCAGGATGCCGAGGCCGCCGAAGCGCGCCGCGATCTCCGCGAACACGCGCTTCACGTCGCTTTCGCTGGTGACGTCGAGCTTCCAGAACTCGGCCTCGCCGCCTTCGGCGCATATCGCTTCCGCGGTGGCCTTGCCGTCGGCTTCCAGCACGTCTAGTACCGCGACCTTCGCGCCGGCCGCCGCCAGCACGCGGGCGGTTTCCGCGCCGATGCCGCGCGCGGCACCGGTGATGGCGGCAACCTTGCCGCGCAGGTCGAACAGGCTATACGGGTATTCCATGATGTCTCCTGGGTCTTCTTGTGTGGACGTGCGAGCCAATTATGCCGCCCCGCCCTGGGCGGTATCCGCCAGGAAGCCGAGACATTCACGGTTGAAATATGCGGCGTGCTCGACCATCACCCAGTGGCCGCAGCGGTTGATCATGACGAAGCGCGCGTCGGCGCAGCCGGCCAGGAATCTGGTGGCGCCCGAGGCGGGATTGAACTGGTCTTCCGTGCCCCAGAAGCCAAGCACCGGGCAGCGGATCTCGCCCAGCCGCTCGGTCAGGTTGGGCACCTTCATGGTGGCCAGCACCTCGCGCGGCTGCTCGCGGCACACCGCCATGCGCTCATCGACCAGCGCGTCGGTGACCAGGCTGGCGTCGTGCACCAGCAGTTGCAGCAGCTGCCGCATGGTGTCCGGGTTCATGTGGCCGCCGGTAAACAGCGACACCATGCGCTGGATGCCCTCCATCTGGAAATAGGTTTCCCGCTCTTCCACGCCGCCGGGCGCCATCATCACCAGGCGGCTGACATGCTCCGGGAAATCCAGCGCGTACTTCAGCGCGATGGCGCCGCCAAGCGAATTGCCCACCAGCACGCAGCGCGGCAGCTCCAGTGCCAGCAACTGCTCACGCAGCGCGGCGACAAAGAAGTCCAGGGTGTACTCGACATCGTCCGGCTTGGACGACAGGCCATACCCGGGCAGGTCCACCACCACGGTGCGAAGGCCCGCCTCGGCGAAGGCCGGCGCGTTGTGGCGGAAGTTGCTGTGCCCGCTCGCGCCCGGCCCGCTGCCGTGGATAAAGACCACCGGCTCGCCGCTGCCGGAGTCCAGGCAGTGCAGGCGCAGGCCCGTTGACGTGATGACGAAGCGCCCGACCGGCAGGTTCGGGTGTGGGGACAAAGGCGTGTGCTGTGACGTAGCGGACATGAGGGCGTCTCCCGTGGTTTGCCCAGCATATTGCGCAGCGCTGCCCGCGCGGGCATCGTTCATTCGGACTACGATCCGGACGGCCACTTCTCCTACGATGGGCGCTCCATGCATCAAGGGGGACCCATGACAGGATTCGACTACACCGGCCAGACCGTGCTGGTCACGGGCGGCATGCGCGGCATCGGCCGCGCCATCAGCGAGGCCTTCCTGCGCGCCGGCGCGCAGGTCTTCGTATGCGGCCGCACCGCGCCCGCCGACGACAGCGAACTGCCGGCCGCGGATGGCCGCAGCGCCCGCTTCATCCCGGCGGACATCCGCGACATCGAACAGGTCGATGCCATGCTGGCGCAGATCGCGCACGCCAGCCCGACGCTCGACGTGGTCATCCACAACGCCGGCGGCTCGCCGTTCGCGCTGGTTGCGCAGGCCTCGCCACGGCTGCTGGAATCGGTGATCCGGCTCAATCTGGTGGCGCCGCTGCAGCTCGCGCAGCGCACCAATGCACGCATGCAGCAACAGGCTGGCGGCGGCACCCAGCTGTTCGTCGGCAGCGTCAGCGCGCTGCGCCCTTCGCCCGGCACGGCGGCCTATGGCGCCGCCAAGGCCGGCATCCTCAATGCGGTGCGCACGCTCGCGGTGGAATGGGCGCCCAAGGTGCGCGTTGCCGCGGTCAGCCCGGGCGTGGTGCTGACCGAGACCTCGCAGCAGCAGCACTACGGTGACCCCGAGGCGTTGCGCACCATGGCCGCGACGGTGCCGCTGGGCCGGCTCGCGCATCCGGACGACATCGCCGGCGCGTGCCTGTTCCTGGCATCGCCGCAGGCGTCGTACGTATCTGGCGCCAATCTCGTGATCGATGGCGGCGGCGAGCGCCCGGCCTTTCTCGACGCCGCTTCGGTCAATCGCGGCTGAGCGGCCCGCCTGTAGGGAAACCGCCTAGTCCGTTCTGCCGATTTGTGCATGGCTGCCCCTCTCTACGCTTGCGACCAGGCGAGCGCCATTCGAAGTGCCAGGCAACGAACCAACACCGACACCACGGGGGAGACCACCATGCACCATCCACAACTCGGCCCACTGAAACGCCGCAACCGGCTGCGGCCAATCGCTGCCGCGGCGGCACTGGCCGCGCTGCTTGCAACGCCAGCGAGGGCGGGCGACACCATCGACCTTGGCCACGACACCACGCTCGACTACAGCGTCACCGCCTCCTACGGCGCGGCGGTGCGCACCGGCCACCAGAGCAACACACTGCTGAGCCCCGCCAATATCAACGGCGACGATGGCAACCGCAACTTCAGGCGCGGCGACCTGATCGCCAACCGCGTCTCGCTGCTGGGCGAAGCGCATCTCAAGCACGACGTCTTCGGCGCGCTGGTGCGCGGCAGCGTGTTCCAGGACTGGGCCTACAGCGGCACCAACTCGAACAATGCGCCGTTCACGGTCAACCACAGCGGTCCGTTCAACCAGTTCACCAACTCGGCGCAGGACTATCACGAGCACCGCGCGCAACTGCTCGATGCCTATGTCTATGGCGCGGCGCCGATCGGCAGCACGCAGCTGAGCTTCAAGCTGGGCAACCAGGTGGTCGCCTGGGGCGAGAGCCTGTTCTTCGCCAATATCGCCGGCGCGCAAGGGCCTGCCGATGCCACCAAGGCCTTCGTGCCGGGCGCCGAGGTCAAGGACATCCTGCTGCCGGTGCCGCAGGCGTCGCTGCAGCTGCAGGTCACGCCGGCATTCAGCGTGATGGGCTATTACCAGTTCACCTACAAGCCGAACCAGATCTTCGCACCGGGCAGCTATTTCAGCTCCACCGACGTGGTCGGCCCGGGCGCGGAGTTCATCATCGGGCCCGGTTTCAACATCCCGCGCGGCCCGGATATCCGCCCCTCGGACTGGGGGCAATGGGGCGTGGGCGCGCGCTTCCGCGTATTTGACAGCACCGAGATCGGGCTGTACCAGCTGCGCTATCACGACAAGAACCCGAGCGTGGTCACCTCGCTCTTTCCCACGCTGCAATACCAGCAGAAGTTCTACGGCGGCATCAACCTGACCGGCGCCAGCTTCTCCACGCAGATGCTGGGCGCCAACGTCGCCGGTGAAGTCAGCTACAAGGACGGCGTGCCGATGCTGGTGGACGTGGCCGGCTCGCCCACCGCGACGCGCGGCAAGGCGCTGCAGGGCCAGCTCTCCGCGATCTACTCGGTGGGCCCGACCTTCCTGGCCGACTCGCAGACGCTGCTGGGCGAAGTGGCCTACCTGCACGTGCTCGACGTGGACCCGGTGATGGGCTTCAGCAAGCTGTCGAACACCCGCAACTCGGCGGCGTTCCAGGTGGGCTGGTCGCTGAACTACAACAATGTGTTCGATGGCTGGGACATGAGTGTGCCACTCACCTACGCTCAGCAGTTCAGCGGCCAGTCGGCGGTGGCCGGCGCCTTCGGCACGCTGTTGGGCTATGGCGACAAGCGCGCCAGCGTGGGGCTGACCTTCAAGTACCTGAACAACCTGGAGCTTAACCTGACCTACGCCGCGTTCATCGGCGGGGCCAACATCGCCAACCGTCCGCTGGCTGACCGCGACTATGTGGCCTTCAACGCCAAGTACTCGTTCTGACCTTTTGTCCTGACCCGAACTGCCGCGGCGCGCTGCCGCCGCGGCAGTGCGGCCCGACCCTCCCCTGCCATGAACGCCGACCTGATCACCACGCTCAGCAATGAACTCCACCATGCGCTGGTCACGCGCTCGCCGGTGCCGCCGCTCAGCGGCCGCGGACTGGGGCTCGACGTCCACGCTGCCTATCGCATCCAGCAAGGCTTTATCGCCCACCGGCTGGCGGCCGGCGACCGCGTCACCGGCAAGAAGATCGGCGTGACCAGCGCGACCGTGCAGCAGATGCTGGATGTGCACCAGCCGGACTTCGGCATCCTGCTGCAGAGCATGCAGTACGCCGCCGGGCAGCCCATCCCCACCGAAACCCTGATCCAGCCGCGCGCCGAGGGCGAGATTGCCTTCTTCCTGCGGCGCGACCTGCGCGGCCCGGGCGTGACGCGCGCCGATGTGCTCGACGCCACCGAAACGGTGGCGGCCTGCTTCGAGATCGTTGACTCGCGCATCCGGGACTGGCGCATCCGCATCGAGGATACCGTCGCCGACAACGCCTCTTGCGGCGTCTATGTGCTCGGCGAGGAACGCGTCAGCCCGCACGCGCTGGACCTGGGCGCATGCGCGATGACGCTCGAGAAGAACGGCAAGTGCGTCGCCACCGGGCTTGGCAGCGCCGCGCTGGGGCATCCCGCCGACGCGGTGGCGTGGCTGGCCAACACCCTGGGCAGCTTCGGCATTCCGCTGCTGGCCGGCGAGACCATCCTGTCGGGTTCGCTGGCGGCGCTGATTCCGGTGCAGGCGGGCGACCGGCTGTCCATGCATATCACCGGCATCGGCGGCTGCAGCGCCGTGTTCCGCTGACTTACACGACTTTCCTGACTTCCTGACTTTGCCAAGCGAGACCCCATGAACAAGATCCGATGTGCCCTGATCGGGCCCGGCAATATCGGCACAGACCTGCTTTACAAGCTGCGCCGCAGCGACATCCTGGAACCGGTCTGGATGGTCGGCGTGGAGCCGTCCTCCGAAGGCCTGGCGCGCGCGCGCGAGCTGGGACTGAAGACCACCAGCGACGGCATCGACGGCTTGCTGCCGCACCTGGAGGCCGACGATATCCGCATCGCCTTCGATGCCACCTCGGCCTACGTCCACGCCGAGCACTCGGCCAGGCTGACCGCGCGCGGCGTGCGCGTGATCGACCTGACGCCGGCGGCGATCGGGCCGTTCTGCGTGCCGCCGGTCAACCTGGACGCGCATATCGGCAGCAACGAGATGAACGTCAACATGGTCACGTGCGGCGGCCAGGCCACCATCCCCATGGTGTATGCGGTCTCGCGCGTGCAGCCGGTGGCCTACGGCGAGATCGTGGCAACGGTGTCGTCGCGCTCGGTCGGGCCCGGCACGCGCCGCAATATCGACGAGTTCACGCGCACCACGGCAGGCGCGATCGAAGCCGTGGGCGGCGCGCGCCAGGGCAAGGCCATCATCGTGATCAACCCGGCCGAGCCGCCGCTGATCATGCGCGACACCATCCACTGCCTGACCGACGATGCGCCCGACGTTGCCGCGATTACCGCCTCGGTGCACGACATGATTGCCGAAGTGCGCAAGTACGTGCCCGGCTACACGCTGAAGAACGGCCCGGTGTTCGACGGCAAGCGCGTGTCGATCTTCCTGGAGGTCGAGGGCCTGGGCGACTACCTGCCCAAGTATGCCGGCAACCTGGACATCATGACCGCCTCGGCCGCCCGCACCGCCGAGTGCATTGCCGCCGCCATGCGCGCCGACAGCGCGCAAGAAGCCGCCAACGCCTGAGGAGCCAGCCATGGTCCAACACATCACCCTGCACGACATGACCCTGCGCGACGGCATGCACCCGAAGCGCCACCAGATCTCGCTGGAACAGATGAAAGACATTGCCCGCGGGCTGGACGCCGCCGGCGTGCCGCTGATCGAGGTCACCCACGGCGATGGCCTGGGCGGCGCCTCGGTCAACTACGGCTTCCCCGCGCACAGCGACGAGGAATACCTGCGCGCGGTGCTGGGCGAACTGAAGCAGGCGCGCGTCTCCGCGCTGCTGCTGCCCGGCATCGGCACCGTCGACCACCTGCGCATGGCGCATGAGATTGGCGTGCATACCATCCGCGTCGCCACCCACTGCACCGAGGCCGATGTCTCGGAGCAGCATATCGGTATGGCGCGCAAGCTGGGCATGGATACCGTGGGCTTCCTGATGATGGCGCACATGGCACCGGTGCAGACGCTGGTGCAGCAGGCGCTGCTGATGGAAAGCTATGGTGCCAACTGCCTGTATATCACCGACTCGGCCGGGCACATGCTGCCGCACGACGTCACCGAGAAGCTGGGCGCCGTGCGGCAGGCGCTGCGCCCCGAGACCGAGCTGGGCTTCCACGGCCACCACAACCTTGCCATGGGCGTGGCCAATTCGCTCGCCGCGATCGCCTGCGGCGCCAGCCGCATCGACGCCGCCGCGGCAGGACTGGGCGCCGGTGCCGGCAATACGCCGATGGAAGTGCTGGTGGCCGTGTGCGAGCGCATGGGCATCGAGACCGGCGTCGACGTCTACCGCATCGCCGACGTGGCCGAAGACCTGGTGGTGCCGATCATGGACCACCCCATCCGCATCGACCGCGACGCGCTCACGCTGGGCTATGCCGGCGTGTACTCGTCCTTCCTGCTGTTCGCCAAGCGCGCCGAGGCCAAGTACCGCATCCCCGCGCGCGAGATCCTGGTCGAGCTCGGCCGGCAGCGGCTGGTGGGCGGGCAGGAGGACATGATCGAGGATACGGCGATCACGCTGGCGCGCGAACGGGGCCTGCTGGTGCCGTGACGCTGTCGCCCCGGTTTCGATCAAGCCTGGCGGCGCCGCTGCGCGGCCGGGCATGGCTTTCATCAGGCACCAGAGAATGGAGACAGGTTCCCATGCTTCGACTTCCCACCCGCCTGCGGCTCGCTAGCCTAGGTATCGCGGCCGCGGCACTCGCCGCCGCGGCCAGCCCCGCGCACGCGCTCAATATCCTGCTGACCAATGACGACGGCTGCGCCGCACCTGGCATCACCGCGGTCCGCAAGGCCCTGCAGGACGCCGGCCACCGCGTCATCACGGTCGGGCCGGCCACCAACCAGAGCGGCTCGGGCGCTGCCTATGCCGTGCCCGACGGGCGCACCCGGCTGGTAGTGGATCCGCTCGCCGGCAGCGCCGACACCTTCTGCGTGCACCGGGTCAAGGCCACCTTCGTCGCAGGCGGCGCGCTCAATGCCACCAACCCGGAATACCTGGGCAGCGGCTCGCCGGTGGACGCCACCGCCATGGGCCTGAAGATCGTTGGGCCGGAAAGCAGCTTCACGCCGGACCTGGTCGTCTCCGGGGCCAATTTCGGCGAGAACCTGTCGGACTCCATCCCGCACTCGGGCACGGTGATGAACGTGCTGTTCGCCGCGCGCCGCGGCGTGCCCGGCATCGCGCTGAGCGTTGGCGTGGACTTTGCCGAGGCACGCACCGGCTTCGGCAGCACCGTGGCCGCGTTCCCCAGGGCCGGGGCCTTCCTGGCCCGCGTGATTGCCAGCCTGGAAGCCACGCGCGCAGCCGGCCAGCCATTGCTGCCGGTGGCCCACCCGCTGAGCATCAACTACCCGATCGCTGCCGGCGGGACTCCTGCCGGCGTGCGCCTGACCACGCCTGGCACGGTGGATTCCTTTACCACCGCCTACAAGCGCAATGCCGACAACACGGTATCGATCGACGTGGGCGCGCCGGAGACCGAAGCGGCAGCGCTGGCGCGGATCGCGGAGACGCCGGCCTTCCTGGCCAAGTTCATCACGATCTCGGCGCTTGACGTCGACTTCCGCCCGACGCCGCTGGCGCGCGGCCTGTTCAACCGCTCGCGCCGCGAGCTGGCCACCCTGGCACCTTAGGCGGAGCAACCATGGGCAAGGACCTTAGATCCTGGCGCCACCTCGTGCTCGCATGCGGGGTCGCGGCGGTCGCAGCATGCGGGGATGACCATGCGCCGGAAGTGAGCGGCACGGCTGCCGTCGGCGCCGCGCTGGCAGGCGCCACCGTGCAGTTGCGCGATGCGCAAGGACAAGTGCACAACACAACCACCGATGCAAAGGGCGCATTCCGCCTGGCCGCAGTGCCGGGCGGCGCGCTGATGGTGCGCTGCGAGGGCGGGCTCGCGCAGGGCGAGCCGAACCGCCTGCGGCTGCATGGCCTGGTGCTGGGCGCGCGCACCGTGAACTGCTCGCCGCTGACCGAGCTGGCCTTGTGGAAGCTGCTGAGCGGGCCGCCGGATCAGGCGTTCGACAGTTTCGGGCAGGGGCGCGCCAGGGACCTGTCCGCCGACGCCATGGCCGAAGCGGAGGCCGCGGTGCTGGCTGCGCTGGCGGCAGGTGCCGGCGTCGATATCGACCCCGCTGCCTTACCCCGGCGCTGGCATGACACGCCGCTGGAGGCAGGCAATGCCAGCGATCCCCATGACGCCGCGCTGGATGCGCTGCGCGACGCGATTGCCGACCAGGCTTCCATGGACTTCATGGGCGAGATGGTGGTGCGCGGCGTGTGCGTGGCCGACGGAACCTGCGGGTGAGGCGGCTGCCGCTGCGGCGCGAACAGGTGGCCTGAAGCGGCCGGTGTGTTAGCCGCAAACGCCGCCCCCTGGCAAGGGGGGCGGCGTCTCTGTTTTCTTATATCACCCCTGAATCTTTCTTAAAACCCGGCGAAAATGTGGCGCGCCCGGTGTAGCCCAGGTGGTGAAGCAAGCGCACGAAGGCTGAGGCATTCGGTTCATTGAAGACATGGCTATCAAACTAGCCCGCGAAGCGCCGTAATCGCTAGAATGCGCGTTAATGCGCAGTGCGCGTTGGCCTGATCCCGGAGCCGGTATGGAACCCCTCTCTTTTGAATTCGTCACCGTTGAGGAAGCAAAGAAGGTACTGGACGGCGCGCCGCCAGTGCAAACCGAGCCTGACTGGACCGGCGTGCGGCGCCCGCCGTCGCCGAAAGATACGTTGCTGTCAGACGTCGCCATGCGGTGGCTGGCATCGCTGCCGGCCGAGGCGCGCCCCGTTGAGCTGTGCCGCCGCTATGCGCGCATCGGCAACCACCTGGCTGCGCTTTCTGCCAACCCGGCGGCTCTGCGTGCTTTCCTGGTTGAGCTGCTGATAGACAAGCGGGGTGGGCGGCAGGGGTTTCCGGATGGCATTGCGCTGGAACTGTCGCGGTTGCATGAATACATGGTGCAACAATTGCCCGGGTCCGGCGGCGGGCAGGGGTGGCC
>NZ_JBYTAG010000093.1:0-21596 GCF_058787995.1 Cupriavidus sp. FW305-27 | reverse complement strand
ACCCTGCCCTCCCCAAAATGAAACCATGCGCCACGCCCCGTGCGCGCGGATCCATCAGGAGAGCCAGCATGTTTCCCGAATACCGCGACCAGATCACCACCCTGAAGACCCAGGATGCCCGCTTCGCGCGCCTGTTCCACCGCCACAACGCGCTGGACCAGGAAATCCACAACATGGAGTCGGGGCTGGTGCCGGCCTCCACCTTCGAGATCGAGCGGCTGAAGAAAGAGAAACTCCTGCTCAAGGACCAGCTCTACGCGATCCTGCGCAACACCGCAGCCTGACGGAGGACCGCAGATGACAGATCGCGACACCATCCAATCCTCCCACACCGCCACCGCGCCACGTGCCCGCGCCACGGCCAGGGGTGACGTGCTGCCCACCAACTCGGCGCTTTCAGCCCAGCGCAACGAAGTCGACAGCGCCGTCGACGCCTCGGTGCAGCTGGCGGCCAGCAGCATGCAGGACATCCTGGCCAGCCGCGCAGGCAACGGCGCCGACATGCTCGACGCCATGCGCACGCTGCTTGACGGCCTGGCGCCCGACGAGGCCGCGCAGCTGCGCAGCCTGATCCTCGAAGGCGATCCCGCCGCGTGGCAGGCCGGCCGCAAGCGCCACCCGGACGACGAGCTGTCCGCGGGCTGGCGCGAAGGCGCGTACCCGTACCAGAACCTGATGTCGCGGCGCAATTATGAAAAGCAGAAGTACCGCCTGCAGGTGGAGCTGCTCAAGTTCCAGGCCTGGGTGCGCGAGACCGGCCAGCGCGTGGTGATCGTATTCGAAGGGCGCGACGCCGCCGGCAAGGGCGGCACCATCAAACGCTTCATGGAACACATGAACCCGCGCGGCGCGCGCGTGGTGGCGCTGGAAAAACCCACCGAGGCCGAGCGCGGGCAATGGTACTTCCAGCGCTATGTGCAGCACCTGCCGTCGGCCGGCGAGATCGTGCTGTTCGACCGCTCCTGGTACAACCGCGCCGGCGTTGAGCACGTGATGGGCTTCTGCTCGCAGCGCGAATACCAGGACTTCCTGCAGCAGGCGCCGGACTTCGAGCGGCATCTGGTGCGCAGCGGCATCCACCTGTTCAAGTTCTGGTTCTCGGTCAGCCAGAAGGAACAGCGCCGGCGCTTCCGCGAGCGCGAGATCCACCCGCTCAAGCAATGGAAGCTGAGCCCGGTCGACCTTGCCTCGCTGGACAAATGGGACGAATACACCCAGGCCAAGGAGGCCATGTTCGCCCACACCGACACCGCCGATGCGCCGTGGACGGTCATCCGCTCGGACTGCAAGAAGCGCGCGCGGCTCAATGCGCTGCGCGCCATCCTGTCGCGCTTCCCCTACGGCAACCGGGACACCACTGCCATCGGGCAGCCCGACCCGCTGATCGTGGGGCGCGCGCTGGCCAATTGAACTTCGCCCCCTACTCCCGCACTTCTTCCGTTTTCCCTTTACCAAGGCCCCTATGTTCAAGCACATCCTGCTGCCCGTCGACGGTTCCGAGCTTTCCCACAAGGCCGTGTCCGCCGCCATCCAGTTTGCCCGCACCGCCTCCGCGCGCCTGACGCCCTACATGTGCGTGGAGACCTACCCCTACATGGTGGGCAGCGACAGCACCCATGAGCGGCGCGAAGTGTTCCAGCAACGCGTGGAAGCACTGGCGCGCCAGGAACTGGTCAAGATCGAGGCCGCGGCGGCAATGGCCGGCGTCCGCTGCGCGGGCCACGTCTCGGCCGCCAGCGCCCCATATCACGGCATCATCAACGCCGCGCGGGACCTCGGTTGCGACGTCATCTTCATGGCCTCGCACGGCCGCAAGGGCATCAGCGGGCTGCTGCTGGGCAGCGAGACGCAGAAGGTACTGACACACAGCGACGTGCCGGTGCTGGTGTTCCGCTGACGGCACGCCGCTGACCCCGCCGCCGGGCCGGATCCGGCCCGCGCGGCGCGGCAACCGCTGCCCCGTGCTGTACCATATCGTCCATATTCGAAAACGCCCCTTCGCGCCCCGGCCCCGGGCCGTCGGATGACCGCCCGGACGCCCCGCGCGGCCGCTATCCGGCTTGCGCAAGGCGGCGATCCGAGCGGAGCGGGCGGCATCACGCAGGCCCACCGCCAGACAGGCTGAATGGCAATGGGATTGCAGAAGAAAACCGACCCGGAACAGGCGCAGGCAGATTCGGCCGCAAGCCGCCACACGCCAATGATGCAGCAGTACCTGCTCCTTATTGGATAAGGCTTTGAAGGCAAAGTTACGCCAGAAACTACGCCAACCCTGTCCATGTTCGAGCTATGGCATGCGTTCGTCGCCTCACACGGAACTTAGCATCCGCCCTCATCGGCCGTTATACTCCGGTGACCTGAGGATGTTGACCCTATATTTGCACTGGAAACATGTTAAAACTCGAGACGCCTTACCTCGCACAGGCGACGTACTTGCTGCAGTTCAAAGCGCCAAAACTGAAAGTGCGCTTTGATCAGGCCGCGGCTGAGGAAGCCTTTGCACCGTTAGTCGGCACTCAGTCTCAACAGACCAATGTCCCGGACCAGCTCGATCCGAATGTTCCTCGCATTGTATTTCCCTCGGAAAAGAAGCAAATAACCATTTCGCAAATTCAGTGCCAGCTGGAATGCAATTTCCCAAGCGCCGAAATGGGAATACAGAAGCAACTGGGGGTCACAGCTAAGAATGTACTCGACTTCCACACTCGAGCGCTTCGCTTTAAAGGCGCGGACGAATTCGGATTGACGGCCATCTCGCTCCAATTCAACTTCCCATCGCACGAGGAAACTCAATCTTTGCAGCAGTTCATCTACGATAACTATGTGAAGATCTCGCCAATTGGAGAAGTTGCCAGCGCACAGATTCAATTGGGCTTTTCGATTGACGGCCATTTTTTTAATTTGTTCGCCAACGCCTACGAAAAGCGGGCAATTAACATTACCCCACAGCTCGGCGAAACTCATCGCGTTATGAATATGGCAGAGATGCCGATCATTGAGCAGGGCATTGGCGTGAAATTAGAAGTCAATAACAAGCCATCCGCCGAATCAATAAAAGACATAATTATCGGAGACCCACAAAGACTTCTTGATCTTTGTAGCGCTTTTATCGATACAAATTTTGAGAAAGTAACGGGTCTCGCTTTAAACGGGAGCAGAACATGAGCTATGAGATTCCGCTTAGCTTTGCCATCCCCATCTTGCAACACTCGGTTGCGCAAGCTCCGGCCACCACATCCGTTGGCATTCAATCCACTGCTCCGGAGTGGTCGGGCGACCTCATGTGTCGGCTGACCGTGGACCCGACGGGAATTGAAAGCCGGTGGGTCCTCCCTACGCCAGTAGTCCAACAGCGCCTTCAAACATGGGTCGCTGCTAAAGAGCATGATGTAGCAGCCTTGAAACGCGTTACCAGGTGGCAAAAACGCAGATTAGACTATCAGGCTCTATATAACGCTTATGTTCTTGGAGCCGTCAGCGAAGATGATTTTCTGAAGGATGCTGAAGAATTTTCATCCGACATCAAAGAAGTATCGGAAGCTCAAATCGTAGAAAATATCTCGCATCTTTCCAGGCTGCTTGATTTTGAGCTAACAGCCTCGGATTATGCCGATTTCCTGGACACTGAGACCTGCATCGTTCAGCAAGTTGTGGCAAAGCTTTTAGCAGAAGACCCAGCTATGGCCAGCCGATTCCCGAGTTTGGCCGGCTCCGTGGCACCCCAAGAGAATAGCGCAACTTCTGAAGGCAATTGATATGGTCCGTGCCACTGCGATCGGTGCTGCGATTGAAGGCGAAAAAATACAGATTCAGACTCGACAGTTCGACACGTATCCGCCTAAGAAGCACCCTCACAAGGGTATGATGTTCTCGTTTCGCTTGGGCATTCGAGCATCGGCATCAATTACTGAAGAGTACGTGACCCCGGCGGACTCGGTCGTCTATACCACCTCAATGACGTCCAACGGGGACGAAATTTTGGGAACATCGATCGCGGGTTGGTCGCGAAAGCCTCTAAACGAGCCACACATTGCGAAAGGCAGCGGCACACATAGTGCGTCTCATTTGCAGATCTTTGGCGGAGCATACGCAAACGTCCAAATTCCTCCGCGCGAACACTTGGAGGACCCCGAGATCGCAGCGAAGAACCCGCCCATTCAACAGATCACGCGTGAAATAAAGGCTTAAAAAGCGACAGATACTGCACTCGCCGCCTCAAGTGTTGCAGGGAGCAACACCCCCACTTCGAGGGGCATTTGCCGAAAGGCCCGCTTCCCCGGGCCTTTTTGATTTCGGGGTTTTTTTCTAGCCCCGGCTACGCCGCAGCCAAGTTCACGCGGCGGGCTATGGTTTGATCCCCTTGCGCTGCTCCAAGGCGCGTTTGAGGTCATAGGCGGCCGCGCCCACCTCCTCTAGTGGATTCACCTGGCAATAGTTGTCCACGTAGGCATACATCGCCTCGGCATCGACGCCACGTAGAAAATCGCGGTTCGACTCCGTGGCAATGCCCGACAGAAAACCAGTCAGCCAGCTCAAACTAGCCACAGTCACTACCGTCGGCGAACCCTTTCGATCTTTGAGCCACTGGCCGCACGACGGCATGCCCCGCACATTCACGGCAAACGAATTCAAGGCAGTCGCCATCAGAAGCGCACTGCCGACCCATTTCATCTTCTTCATGTGATCCCCCCGAGCGGTCTAGCGATTCTAGCCCGACGCGCCGCCGGTAAGGCGCCGACGAACGCAGAATCGGGCATGTCGCTGCAGCTCCGACTCGAGAGCATCCTCAAGCGCCCGCGAGCCATCCCGCCGGGGCGATTCCGCCGCGGGGGAGGCCTGCTGAATACTGTATATTTGTACAGTTACTGAATAGACCGAGCACCCCATGGCCACCACCATTTTTCTCGAAGCCCATTATTTCGGCGAGGACCGCGAGGAACTGCGCCTGCCGTGCGAGGCAATCGCAGCCGCAGCCGGCGGCCTAGTAGTCGCCGGCGTGGAAGCCCGCCACCTGCGGGCGCTGAAATGGCGCCCTGATCACCTGTCGTACTGGGAGCATGGCCAGTTGCTGCGCCTGGCTGTCGGGCCGTGGATCGCCCTAGACGCATTGACGGTACGCTTTACGCTGCGGTGAACTATGGCCACCAAGGAACTGCCGCGGGATCTTCCGGCGCTCACAGAAGAAGAACTGCGCGACATCGGCCAGCGCGTGCGCAACCAGGACGTCCGTGACCTGCTGTGGGAGATTGCGCGGCTGCGGCAGACGGTACAGCGGGCGCATTACATCGCCGAGCTGCTGTACGGTCAAGGCGGAGTCATGGCCGATAGCTGGCTCCGGCAGTTGATGGAGGAGCCGTGCATTGTCGAGGCACTGGAGGCAGACTATGGCAGCCGCACGCCAGGGTCGCGCGGGTGGCGAGGGGATGTGCGCACCCCCGACCATGAGGTCCGGCTGGCCACCATGCAGGCGGAGGCGCGCGGGCGCATCGCCAAGCGACGCGCCCGGGCCAGGGGCGAGCAGTAGGACCGCCACCAGCCAGGACTACCCTGGCCAGGCCTGCACCGTCTTGCTGTGGCGCGCCGCGCAATCGCCGAGCGCCCCCAGCACCGGGCCCACGACCCACGCCAGCCACACGTCGTAGTCGGGCAGCGCCGGCGCGTCGGGCACCACGCAGGGCGCCGCCAACGCGCTATCGAGCGGCGGCGGCTTGCTGGGCAGCACTGACGGCGTCGGCGAGCTTGCGCACGCGGAAATCGTCAGGGCGACAGTCAACAGGCAAAGGCTTCGCATTTTTCAGATCCTGGCGGATGGCCTGCAGCTCGAGGCCGAGGGTGGATTGGATGCCGGCGTACTCGACGGCCTTCTGATGGATCACGGCGCTGGCACTCTGCAGCTGGTCCAGCGCCACGTGCGCGACCTGGAGTTCACCTCTGACGTGCTGCGCGCCCAAGTCCGATAACTTGCGCTCATAGCTGTTGGCCTGCCAATGCCACGCCGCGGGGCCGGCGGTCGCGCCGCCCAGCACCACGCCGATCACAAACAAGGCGGCATAGCCTTCCCAGCCCGAAAACGCCTGCAACACTGCCTTAAGTAGCTTTGCCACGACCGCCCCCTTGCTTGCTCATCCAGCGCTTGAGCCACAGCTCCAGGTACTGGCTGCCGACGATGCCCAGCGCACAGCCGATGCCGTACAGCGCCATCGGCGGCAGCTCGGGGAACTGCGCCAGCCCCACCCCCGCCACCATCGAGGTGGCCGCCCCCAACAGCGCGCGCCCCAGGATTAGCCGCAGCGTGATCGGATCATTGCTGACCAGCAGCTTGCCGATGCCGATCACCGCGCCCATCACCAGCAGCATGACCAGAGATTTTTCATGTTCTTGCATGTACCCGTTCCTTGTGGTGGTTTATGCGTGGAGGAATTGCTGCGCGCGCTGCCAGCGCTGCTGGCGGTCCTCGAGGCCGTTGGTGCCGCCGTTGATGCGTCGCGTTAATTGGGTCAGGTCGCCGCGGTCGGCCAGCTGGTTGCAGCCGTTGGCGTACCAGAACCACGCCGCCGAGCGCGCGGCCAGAGCATCGTCGGTGGCCAGCAGACCGGGTAGCGCGACCAGGTCGACGCCGATCGCATGGCCGCAGGCTTCGTAGTTCGCGCGGAACGTGATCTGCTTGAGGCCACGGCCGCGGTAACGCCAGCCGTCGCCGCTGGCCGCCTCGCCGTTGCCGTAGCGCTTGGCATAGACGATCGCCGCGATGCGCGCCTGGCGCTCGAGCGGCACCATGCGCTCGCCCGGCTGACGCCCGAGCTGCACTGCGAGCGCCGGCGTGATGCGCTTATCGAACTGAGACGCCAGCGCAGGCACCGCGTAATCGAAGGACTCCACCAGGGTGGTAAAGCCCTTCGATTCGTGGCCGACCTGGGCAAGCCAGGCCGCGACGCGGTGCGGCGCTAGGATGCCGAACTCGAACAGCGCCGCCGACACCGGCGCATACCAGCGGTCGGCCAGCTCGGGCGAAAGCCCTGCAGCTCGCTGGAACACCTGTTTATCCATCGAGGTTCCCCCTACAAATGAAAATGCCCGCTGGGTGGCGCGCATAAAAAAAGCCGCCCAAAAGGACGGCCGGACGAAACTACCAGGCTTACATCCTGGCGATCTGAGGCTTGGCGGGCGGCGAGGGCCCGAAGATCTCCGTGAGCTGATCGGGTTGCGCCCGCCTGTAAAGGTCGTAATAGGCCCGGCTGCCGGCCATGCTCAGGTGGCCAAAGTCGTTCAGGCGATAGAGGGGCACCCCATCGAACTCGACCAGGCATCGCCCCGCCGGGCAGGTCGCCCCGTAGGTCCGCACCACCGCGATCGCCGGATGCGCCGCTTGCAGCCTGCCGAGGATCTGCTGTACTGCCGGGCGATCGCCAACTGCCCGGTCGAGCGCGAACGTGCAGTCACGCGGCGTGCCGAGCCACAGACGGCTAAAGAGCGGGCAGTTCACCTTGCTCATGGGCATCAATGCGATGTCGTCGAACAGCACCACTTTCTTGCCCGCCGCCAGCAGCTGGCCCACAGTGTCACCCAAGGCGCGGTCAATATCGCCCGGCATGTAGCCATGAATGTTGGGCGCGGCACCAGCCCGCGGCTCGCCATTCGCGTACAGCTCCCAAACGGCGGAGAGGATCACCGTGTCGACCTCCGGCCGGCTCAGCAGGTGGCGCATCACGTTGCTGTTGTGCTGGGCGCACCGGCTGCGGTTCGCCTCGTAGCGTGGGTCACCGGCACGCCCTGGCACTCGCTCGACCGGCGGGCACATGGGAAAGGCCATGTCGTGAATGCGTAGCCCGTAGTCCACGCCCAGTTGATCCACGAAGCGCACCAGGTGATACGCATGTGAGTCACCCCACAGGACCGCTCGCCGGCCCGCGTCGCCGGGGCCGAGCCGGCACTGGTCGGGATCGGTCACCTCGACGCGCTCCCAGCAAGCCTTACCCCGGCCATCGTCCCACGTGCCCTCTTTCGCCTTTGCGTACGCGGCACGGAAGGCCTCCGGATAAGCAAAGAGGAAGCCGCCCGAGATCTTGGCCACCACCACCACACTCGCGACCGCCAGTGCCGGGGCTACCATGAAGCGGACGACCGCCCGGCGCCTCGGCATGTCCCCATACCGATACCGGGCTTCGATCCAGCGATATGACGCGGCACCCAGGATCAGCGACAGGACGATGCCCAGCGCCATCCATTCCAGCCCACGCAGGTCGAATCGCCGCAAGGCAAACAGCACAGGCCAGTGCCACAGATAGACGCTGTAGGAGGCACGCCCCAGCGCGGCCGCCCACCGGTTGGCCAGCAGCCAAGACGCCACGCGTGATCGCGGGGCTGACCAGATGAGGAGCGCAACCGCCGCGCAAGGCGCCACCGCCAGCACGCCTGGGAACGGCGTAGAGGGGGACAGCATAGTCGCGCAGGCCAGCACGGCACCGAGGCCGACCAGCACGCCCATATCCGCCCCGAGGACCAGGTCATTCCGGCGCTGCGCCACATACGCTATCAGCGCGCCCACCAGGAACTCGAAGGCACGCAGGTGCGCCAGGTAGTAGGCCCCGGGCTGGGCGCGCCATACCGCCCATTGCGACGCGGCCAGCGAGACCAGCAGAAGAACACCAAGCAGTGCCACCTGGCGCCGCACCGTCCAGCAACGCATGCCGTACAGCAGCACCGGCAGCACCAGGTAGAACTGTTCCTCCACGGACAGCGACCAGGTATGCAGCAGCGGCTGCTGCTCCGCGGCGGTGTCGAAGTAGCCGGTCTGCCTGGCCAGGTACAGGTTGCCGGCCAGGATGGCGACGAAGCCAATATTCTTGGCGACCGCGGCGGCATCCATTGGCAGCATGAACAGCACGGCGAACGCCAGAACCACTGCCATCATGGCGTACAGCGCCGGCATCAGGCGACGAGCCCGCCGGATATAGAAGTCGCCGAAGGAAAACGCGCCCTCAGACAGCGATCGACGCAGGCTGCGCGTGACGACGTAGCCAGAGATCACAAAGAACACGTCGACGCCGACGAAACCGCCGGCGAACCCAGCTACCCCGGCGTGGCAAAGCACCACCAGCAGCACGGCCAGCGCGCGCAAGCCGTCGACGTCGGCGCGATAGTTGGCCGACTGATTGACCCGAATCATTCTCTATGGTTTTTTTTGACACGACAGCGACGGATTATGCCGCACATCATGCCCAGACAGCGAAGGGCGTAGCCGGCACGGCGATCAATACCAACTGCAGCAGCTCGGCCTCCGTTTCAGTGAGTTCGCCCCAGCAACCTAGGTTCAGGCCCAAACTTTTTGGATGAAACACAGCGCATAGTACGGCGGCATGTTCTCGTGCGCCTGGCCACTGCCTCGATAGTCGGTGCCGAACGAGTGGGCGTGATCACCCACTGCACCCACGCCGATGTTGTGCGCGTGCGCGCCGTCCCCACTACTCATTACCGACCCACTACCGCCGGCATTGCGGTAACTCCACGAGCCAGTGGGCGCCATAGGCTGGTCGCCACCGACGCCGTGCTGGTGCCAACCCTGTGTGTCAGACCACGCGGAATGCCCGTGACCGCCCGCTCCGTTAGTGGCGCCGGCGTGGGCGTGCGAGGGCATTTGCGCTTCCGACAGGGCTACGGTCTTGGCTCCGCCGGTGGCACCGACAGCCGGGACCCCTGCACCGGATCCTGCGCCTAGGATGAACTTGTCGCGTAGGTCGATAGTCCCGTTGGTACCATCACACAGTTTCCACGTCGGCGGGATCGACGCGACCGATCCGCTATGGATGGAAATGATCGTCGCCGGCAGGTGCGCCTTGATTGCCTCCTGAATATCGGCGGCCCAGTCCTTCTGGTCATCCCACAACACCCCCGTTTCGGTAGGATTCACGCGCAGGAACTTGTTAGCCTTGCCGGCAATCGCCGGTGCCCCTGCCGCCGCCTGTGCGGCCGCCGCATAATTCTGCGCCTGACTCGCGGAGGTGGCGGCCGCGTCCCGGTAGCCGAGCACAGTAGTGGCGGTGCCCTTGACCCACTGACTCACCTTGACCAATTGCTGCAAGGCAATCATGAAGCGTGTGCGGTGGCCGCCGTTGGCGAGGCCGGTGGTGGGGTTATCCGTGTCATCGATGGTGATATTGTCACCGCCGACGTCCGGGGTAAAAGTGACGCTGGTCATGTCAGTTCCTCGATTTCAAAAGGATTGCTGTGATTGCCGACGAAGGCACGTGCGATCGGGCTAAGCTGGCGCAGTCGCCCGAGGTATGACTGGCGCAGCAGGTTGACGGGATCGTCCTTGTCCCAGATCAGGAGCACCTCGCGGTCGACGCCGGCCTGACGCTGGATCTCGAAAACCGTACCCAGCGCCTCATCACGAGACAGGTAGCCGAGCTCGAAGCGCGTCACGCGGCGACCGGGCTTGCGATCGAAGTACGCCGTGCCGGACAGCGCGCGCTGCACCGTGGTGTCAGTTTCCCAGCCAAGGGAGGCACCCCACTTGGCGTTGTATTGCGGCTGCCACGCGCGGCTGACGAACACTCGCCCTAACTCGACATACCCATCCGGGTTAGCGTCGTCGTCGACCTCCACCTTGATGTATCGCCCCGCCGTGGGATTGGGCAGCACCACCAGCAGCAGCGACGGGTATTCCCGCCGCGCCTCCTCGGTGATTGACCCTGTCCAGAAGTTGTCGTCCTCCCACTCGAGCGCCGACGACGGGAACAGCGTCGGCCACGCCAGCTGCCAGTCTGCGTTCTCGTAGACCGGGCTCGCAAAGCTCGGATCCCCAGCCATCTTCAGGCGCCACTTAGCGGCCGTCGACAGATTGTGCCGCACCACCGCGATGACCGACACCAAACGGCTTTGGCCGAGATCCAATACAAACTGGGTATCGGCCTTTGTCGCGGTGGTGCTGCGCGCCACCCGCGACAGGCGCCGGTCCAATAGATTGTTCAGCGCTACCTGCCAACTGCCGCCCGACAGCGTGCCGCTGTCTGCAACGTTAGGATGCGCCAGAAGTACATTTGCCATTTAGCCCCACAAGGTCAGTTTGGCCATGCCGCGATCGACACCGGTGTCCAGGCCGATCGCGCGAAGAAGCCGACCGTTCAAGCCGTAGCGGCTGGTTTCCAGCATCACCACGCTGTCCAGGTCGATGGCACCGAGCTCGCCCAGCGGGATCTCGACGTCCGCCAGGACACGGCGCACGCTGTACAGATCTGCGCGACGGCTTGCTTCGGCCACCGCGTCGACCTCTGCCACTAGCGCGGTGTCGAACACCACCTCCTCGGACGACGGCCACGCCGTCTGCACGACCGGGCGCTCGCTGGCGGTCCGGCGCATCTCCAGCGCCAAGAAGGCCCGCCGTGCCGCTGCGACAGATCCGGCCGGCTGCGCCTGTACGGTGTGGTTCCTCGCAAAACGCACGACCGCCCGCCAGTTCGGCACGCCGGCCGACCGGACCGTGAGCGCCATGTTGGCGTCCAGGTAGATCTTGGTCGGCGTGCCATTGGGCGCGGTCAGGCGCCCCATCCGAAGCCGGTTGAGCCGGTCGAAGCCGTACCAGGCGCCGATGGCGTTGGCCAGCGAGTCCATCACCGTCTGGGCGCTTGCGTCTCCGTCGACCCAGACGCCAACCGGCGCGGCATTGGCAGCGTTCAGCGCCACCACGTCCGCACCGACGATGTCCCCTGCCGGGATTCCCGCATCCAGCGCTACCGCCTGCAGCAGCGCGCCGGCACGCGTCTCGGCAGTGGCCACGTCGATAGTTACCTGCCCGGCCGGAGGCGAACCCAGCCGGCACAGGCCTCCCCAGCAGCGCACCGTGCCCGCCGCCGGGGTGTTGGCCAGCAGATCCGCCGAGCTCGCGTAGTCAGCGCCACGCGCAAGCGCCACGCCGTTGTCATAAACCGCACTCACCGAGCAACTGCGGTCGGACACTTGGTAGACCAGCTTGCTTGTGTTGACGCACTTGGCGGGCACGTTGAGAACGCTGCCATAGACACGAGGCTTGTACTGGTCTTTCAGGTCATCCTTGGTCCCTTCCAGCCCTTCCGGCAGCGCGTTGTTGCCCGCGTACTTCGGCCGGGGCAGCACCTTACCGAGCACCGCAAGCCGATCGCGGACCACCAGGCTGATCTCGGAGCCTGCGCTCCGTACGTCATCGAGGACACCCGACAGCACCACCGGCCAGCTGGATACCGCCGCGGCGAGGTCACCGGATCTGACCACGAACGCGCGGCCGTCAAAGGCATAGTCGGTCAGCAGCGCGTCCAGTGCACCGTCGGCGTTGGCCAGCAGGATCTCGCCGGCGGTGGCACGGGAGGCGCCGTAGGTGGTCGCCTGGTCGAACAGCACGCGCGACAGCCGCGGCGGCTCGACCAGGCGCGGGTCGAAAAACGCATTGGCCGGCGTGTCGGTCGGGCGAGTGGTAAAGCCTGCGTCGGAGAACCGCAGGGTCTCCACCAGCCCGGTCGACAGCCGCCATGCGCTCACTTCAATGGCAATGGTCATGGCTACTTGTTGAGTAAGTCCTGCTGCAGCCGCACCAGGCGCGTCTGCGCCGCCATGGTTTCCTCATGGCGAGCAGCGGCCTGCGCTTCCTTGACAGCCTCGGCCTGGCCTACCGCTTCACGCATGGCTACCAGCTCCGCGCGCAGCGTCTTGACCTCGGCGACCAGGGCGGCGCTGGCGCCCTGCCCGTACTGCGACCAGTTGGGTTGCCGGTAGGCCTCGCTTTCCGCCCGGGTCAGGACCCGCTCGCCCTGGTGCAGCTCGGCCAGATAGCCGTCGAACGGCACGTAGTCGAGGCCGCTGGCGTGCGAGCCATCTGGCCGGAAGCCCTGCACCGCGGCATAGTCGGCGGCGTACTGCCCGCCGCTGGCGTAGAAGGCGCGCGAGGCCTCCAGGAAGGCCTGCGCAACTTGCGTCCACTTCGCCTGCGCGTCGGCATCCCCACCCTGCGCCGCAGCCGACGTTCCTTCGTAGCGGCGGCGCGCCTCGGCATACTGCTGCTCCGGCGTGAGCGTGGACAGGTTGCTCAGCCCCAGCGACTGCTGGAATTCGCTCACCTGCTTACCAAAGGCGGCCATCGCCGCCGCGGCCTGCCCCAGCCCATCGGTCATCTGCGCAAACGCCGGCGCCAGATCCAGCAGGGTCGAGAACATCTCCTGCCCGTTCTCACTGGTCAGATCGAGCGACTCCACCAGCGCCCGGAAGCCCTGGAGCGAGGTCGGCATGGCGACCCCCAGGTCGCGGAAGCTGTCGCCCATCTGCGACTGCAGGCGCGCGAGCTTTTCCTCCTGGGTGAAGTAGAGATCGTAGTAGGTGGCCACCTTGCCGCTCAATGCCTCGAGCCCGCCCGCCACGTCAACCAGGTCCTGCCGCACCTTGGCCGTTGCCAGCCCCAGCACGCCGAACGCCGCTTCGGTGGTCTTGCCCAGCACCGAGGCCACGGTGTTGGTCGCGGCAAAGACATCGGTCAGGCGCTGCGCGGTGTCGCCGATTGACTCGCCGTCGCGCTGGAATTCCACCAGCTGCGGCAGCACGTGCTGGCCCAGCGCATTCGACATGTCGACCAGCAGCTTGTCGAGCGCCCCCTCGCCGCGCAGATCCGCGCGCACGGAATAGGCAAACGAGCCCTCGCGCTCGGCCATGCCCGCGCCGCCGGCCAGCTTGTCCAGGTTGCGATAGAAGCCCAGCGCGCCCTTGACCGCGCCCTGCAGCGCTACCGACTGCCCCTCATCGAGCGCGGCGTAGTCGGTCCAGCTCTTGCTGCGCCGGAACAGCCCACCCTTGGCCTTCCAGTCCGTGTAGGCCTGGCCGTCAAAGCCGTCCGCGGTGAAATCGCCCACGATGCCCGCCGCCTGCACCTCCGGCTTTTTGCGACCGAACAGTGCCGCATGAATCGACGCGCCGGAAATGATGTTGGCCAGCCGGTCGCTCATGCCCATGCCACGCAGCAGCTTGTCGAAAGCCATCGTTGCCGAGCCGGTCACCTTGCCGAAGCCGGTGAAGTCGACCTTCTGCGCGTCCCAGCCCTTGGCAAACATGCTGTCGGCCATCGCCATGCCGGCCGCGATCCAGCCCGCCACCGGCACTACCGCCATAGCCCCGCTCAAGCCGGCGCCGCCGACGGCACCCGCCGAGCCGGCGGTGGCGCTCAGACCGGCGGTACCGCCAGACAGCGACAGCGCACTGCCGGTGCCGTACAAGCCCAGCCCGGCATTGGCCCCATACGCGACGCCCGCGGCGCCGCTGCCGAAGATCGACGCGCCGGTACCGGCGCCGAACAGGCCGCCTGCCAGCGCTCCGGTACCGCCGAACAGCGCGCCGGTCGCCGTGCCGCCGGCGCCGCCGAACCAGCCCGACACCAAGCCATAGCCGGTCTTGAGCTTGTCATACAGGCCGTACAGATCACTGACGCTCTGCAAGGCGTTGCCGCCACTGCCCTGGCCACCCAGACCAAAGGCGCTCATCACCCCGCTCTGGATGTACTGGATCGGAATGCGCAGCAAGGTGGTCTTGGCCAGGTTCTTCAACCCGTTCAGGAACGACTTGCCAAAACTCTCCCCATCCTCGAAGGCGCGGAACAGCGAATCGGTCAGCGACTGGTTAAGCTGGTCGGCGACCTTTTGCCATTCCTTGGTCGTCTCGGCCGCGCGCTCGGCAATTCCCTGCCGCTCATCGTTGACCAGCTTCTGGCTGGCCAGATCGTTCAGCAACGCCGCCTGCTCGCGCAATGCCGCGGCTTCGGCCTCGTAGCCCGGCAGCAGGTCATAGATCGCCGCCTTCGACAGCTTGGCCGCAGCCTGCTCGGACAGGCGGGCTGCCTCGAGCTGCGCGACCTCATCCTTGGTCAGGCCGATGGCCTGACCCTCCAGACGCGCGGCGTTGATGTTCTCGCGCAGGGCATCGGTGCCCTTCTCGATCGCGCCCCACTCCTTTTCGCGGGCGGCCAGATACTCCTGGCGCGACTTGGCGGCCTTCTCGCCGGCGATCACCTCCTGGTAGAGCGCGGTGATCTGCGCCTTGCTCTGGCGCAGCGAGGCATCCTTGCCGATGCGCAGTTCCTCCAGGAACTTGGCATAGGCCTTCTCGCCGTCGGTTAGCTCCTGGGTCGACGCAGTGACCGCATCCTGCACGGCGATCTGCTCGCGCAGCGACTGGATCAGCTTGTCGGCCTCGCTGTCCTTGGCCTCCCCTGCCTTGCTTGACAGTGGCGCCGGGCGCCGGGTGCCGCCCGCGCCGCCGCCCTCCGCGCCGCCGCCGGCCTGCAGCGCGGCAAGCCGCTTCTCCAACTCCTGCGAGAACAGCTTGCGGTTGAGAATCTCGTCGACATCGGCGAGAAAAGCATCGCCCACCGCGGCGGCCGCCTTGAACTCCCCTTGCGCGAGCAGCACCGCCTGCGCAGCCGCGGCGCCGATGCCCTTGCCGATCAGCTCGAAGGTACGGTAGACCCCTTGCCCCGCGTCGACAATGAAGCCGAGGACGCGCGCGGTATCCATGGCCCACTTGCTTAGCGTGCCGTCCTTGCTCAGCCGCTGCGCCGATGAATTGAGCGAGTCGGTCTCGGTCGACGCCTCGATCATGGCCTCCATGAAGGCGTTCATGGCGGGCAGCGCGGCGGCGTTGATCTGGTTGAAGGTGCCTCGCACGACCATCGCCATGCGGTCGAGGTTGTCGTTAAAGTCGCCGGCGGCCTTGGTCGCCGACTCCGACACGATCACGCCAAAGCGCTCCGCTTCGTCGGTCGCCTGCTGTAGGCCTTCGGCGCCGCTGCTGAGCCAGCCGTTGAGGTTGGCCCCTGACTTGCCAAACAGGTCGACGGCCAGCGCGGTCTTGCCGGCACCATCCTCCATGCCGGAGAACTTCTCCATCACGTCGACCATCACCGCGTCGACGTCGCGCAGCTTCCCGTTCGCACCGACCACCGACACGCCCAGCGTGCGGAACAGCTGCGCCTGGTCCTTGCCGCCGGCCGCCGCCTCGGTCATGTTGACCGACAGCTTCTTCAGGGCGCCGCCCACCTCATCAAGGCTGACCCCGTAGAAGTGCGCCTGGTAGGAGTACTTCTGCAGCACGCCCGCATTGACGGCAAGGCGCTCGGACAGCTCATCGAACGCATCCAGGCTATCGATCGAAGCCTTCACCTGGCCTAGCACCGCCGACACGCCCGCGTAAGCCGCCACCACCGCCGCGACCCTGCCGACGGCGGCCTGCGCGAATTCGCCGATCTTGTCCTTGGCCTCGCCCGTCACATCGCCGAGGCTCTTGCCGAAGGACTGGGTATCGGCCTGCGCCTTGTGCAGGCCGCGGTTGTAGTCGCTCAGGTCCAGCCCGAGCTTGATGAGCAGATCGCCCAGTTTCATGCCTGATCCTCATTGCCGGCTGCGCCGTTCGCGCTGTGCTGCGAACTCCTCGAGCGCCGCCGCCTCCATCACACGCAGGTCGTTGAAGAGCGCCGCCCGGCGCTTGCGCTTGACCCCATACAGCCGCAGCGGCGTCTCGATCGCGGCATAGTCCAGGCCTGTGCGCACGCACCCTGCCATGCCAGCGACCTGGCGCCACTGGGTCTGTAGCGTCAGGAATAGCTGCAGAGATTCCCAGTTATCGGCATGCACCGCGCAGTCCTCGGCGCTGCCGCGCGCGCGCACCTCGTCGACACAATCGCTCGCCACGCCGAAGGCCTCCAGCATCTCGGCCATGTCAGCGTCGACCTCGAAGTCATCGGGCCGGTAGCCGGCCCAATGGCGAGCGATCGCGATCAGTTTTTTTCGCGTGCGCCGTTGCCGTAGCTGTTAGTCCAGAACACCAGCTGCGTCGCGGTCAGCGCCTGCGGAATCACCAGCAGCAGCTCGCGATTGGTGTCGTTGAACTCGACAGCAGTCTTGCCGTCGTCGCCGACCATGTCGCGCCAGCCGACCAGCACCTTGCGCATCGCGCTCGCCTGCGCGCGCCATTTTTCGGCAGGCGGCAGTTCTGCGGCTTCCTTCTCGACCTCAGCCTTCAGCTCCTCAAGCTCGGGCAGCTGCAAGCGCTTGAATTCGGCGATGAACGACGATCGCTCGATCTTGCCGTTTTCGCCGCGCAGCTCGACCTGCACGACATCGCGGAAGGTGGGATTGGTTGCCAGCTTGAAGGCCATGGGGGTTCTCCTGAAATGGGATCGGCCCGCGCAAATGGCGGGCCGTTGGTGGGTGTTGATGGGAAAGGGAGGGGTTACAGGAACGTGATCAGCAGTTCATCGTTGCCGGTGTTGGGCACAAGCGACAGCGCCGCCTGCAGGAACACGCTGCCCTCCGAATCCTGGTACTGCGGGTTGCTCAGCTGCACCTTGGGCGCGTCGAACTTCACCTTGTTGCCGGCAGTGGTACCGTGGGTGATCGTCAGCGCCCCGGTGGTGGCGGCGCGGATGATGCCGGGGAAGTCCTTGGTGCCGATCGGCGGCATCTCAAGCGTCGCGCTGCCGGTGGTAGCTCGATCGGTCAACTCCACCGTTTCCATGCCGATCAGGTTGCGATAGCTGACGGTGTTGCCCAGGTCGATCGACAGCGCCTCGCAGGCCCCAGTGAAGCCGTGCAGGCTCCACGCGGCGGTGTTGGTATTGTTCACCACCTGCGGCGTCTTGAAGCCGCTGAAGTCCGGCGATGCCGGCAGAGCGGCATCGGTCACCGGCACACACATACCAGTAAAGGTGAACTGCGCCACCGGGATCTGCTTGGCATTGAGCGCGAACACCACTGAGCCGCGCGCGCCGGTCAGTTTGTGCAGCAAGCCGTCCAGGTAGTAGTAGATCGTGACCGATTCGTTGGTGCCACTGGTCGGCGCGTACTTCACGTCCGTCGCCGCCGTGATGGTCTCGCTCAGGCCGCAGGAGCGCAGCAGCGAACCGAACTTGGGCGCGGTACCGGCGGCGCCGCTCGCGGCCAGCTCGACCTCGAAATTGGCGGTCGAGTAGATCGCCGCCGGCAGCTGCTCGTCGCCGCCCAGGTACGGGCGGATCACGTCGCGCGGCACGAAGTCGCCGGTCACCGGCTGCACGCTCATGTTGCGCACCAAGATCGCGTTGGCGGCGGCCGTCGGCGCCGGGTCGACGTTGTAGGTGGTTTCCAGCTTGGCCAGGATCAAGGCCTTGCGCATGACTTTCATCGCTTACTCCTGAGATTGGGCGGGCACGGCCGGCGCCTGATCTTGGTGGTCCGGACCGTCGACGCGCATGCGCTTGCCGGTGGCCGGGTCGAAAACGTAGCTGCCGCCAAGTCCGGAGTACTCATCCGAGACGATGGCGGCCGCTGAGTCCAGCGGCGCTGCCGCGCCCGCAGCCGTTTCCGGCTGACTCGAAGAGGTTCGTTTCATGGGTTCCTTAGGCACTCAGGCTGCCGCGCTGGGTGCGATAGAAGAGGTCGTAATGCACGGTGCGCGCCGAACGCATGCCACCGGTGTGGTCATAGGCCGGCGCATCGGTCGACAGCTCGCTGACATCGATGAGCTGCGCGGCGGTGAAGTTCATCACCAGCGGATGCACGAGCGCCAGCGCCGCCTCGGACAGCGGATCCGGGTTGGTGTCGCGCACCACCAGCGTCACCAGCAGCTCGCTGTGGCGGTCGACCGCCCCGGTGGTTTCCTGACCCGGCGCGTCGGCACCGTGATGCAGCACCAGCACGTACTTGGTGGCGCGCATCTCCAGCGCCTCGAAGATCGAGCGGGAGAACTGCATCCCCAGCGCCTGCAGCGCGGGCACGGCCTCGAGGGCGGCGCGCAGCTGCTCGGCGTAGGACTCGCGCAGGGTGGTGGTCATGGCAGCTCCTTATGCAGCTCGACCGCGACGAAGGCGCCATCGTCGATCGGCATCGGCTCGCCAAAGGGGCGATAGGTGCCGGCCGAAGCGCCTGCGGTCACCACGACCTGGTGCGATCGCGACAGCACACCGAACACGTCGGCGCGACCGGTCAGGGTCCAGGAGCTTGCCCGCACGGTGCCGTCGAGCACGTCCTTGAAGCCCTGATCGAGCAGCGCCTTGGCCGACAGGCCCAGGCTCGCCACATTCACCAAGTCGCCGAAGTCCTCGACGAAGAGGTCGAGATCCTCGCCCGGCGCCATCAGCTCTGCGGGTCGCCGGCGCCGGCGCCACCCTCTCCGCCACCGTCGCCGGCCTCACCCTCGCCCAGGTCGGCCTCGCCGGCCCTGGCCGCGGCCTTCTTGCGGCTGAGGATCTCGACTGCGCCCAGCTTTTCCAGCTGCTCGGCCTGGTCATCCGGCAGGTCGAATTTTTCGCCGGCCTGACGCTGCTTGCCGTCGGCGTCAACCAACCAATTCGCTTTGACTTTCATGATTGCCCTCGCAATGAGAACAGCCCGCACGTGGCGGGCTGTCAGGGTTTCGGGAATGCGCCGGTCAGGCGATCGCGTTCTGGAAGAAGAACGACAGATCCGGCGCGGTCACCAGCTCGTTGACGCGCTCGCCGGCGCGAACCTGGTAGCCGCCCTCGAGGCCGCCATGCTGCTTGCCGAACTCCGCATCGGAGATGCGCTCGCCCTGCTGCGCGGTGAAGCCCCAGGTGGTCGAGCGCGTGGTCTCGGCCGGGATCTCGCGGTAGATGAATGCTGCATGCTTACCCCAGGCGCGCTGCAGCGACATGGCCTGACCCTTGCGCGCCACGTTGACGAAGGCGCTGCCCACCAGGATCTCCTCCAGCTCGAGCGCATCGGCCAGCTGCTGGCGCGTCACGCCGCCGCTGGTACCGCCCTTGCCGTTGACGTAGTCGATCACCTTCGGGTGCAGGATCAGCTTGGTCCAGACCGAGCGGCCGAAGATCGCGACATTGGGTCGCATGATCGGCGTGTCCAGGTTGGTCAGGATGGCCGTGATCGGATCCGAGCTGGTGTAGTCGGACCACTGCGAGGTGCCCGACAGCGTCACCTTGTTGCTGTGGTTGGCCGCACCGAAGACGGTGTTGGCCACGCGCACCTCGCGGTCGAGCGTGACCAGCTTCATCACGAACTCGGCGGCCAGCGCCAGCGGGTCAACGCCTTCCGGGGCATTGCGCACGTCCTCGACCGGGACGATTTCGTCCAGGCCGTAGTCGAACACGGCACCGGTCTGCATGGTGCCGCTGCTTTCGACCTGGTTAGGTCGCGCCTTGCGGCCCACGCGGGTGTCGGGCACGGTGAAGTGGTCGGCGACCGTCTGCACCAGATACTTGAACTCGGCCTGCGAGACCGTCACGCGCGGCATCACGCGGTCGGCGATCATCTCGCCGTTGGCGTAGGCGATCACGATCGACGCGATGAGCGCGAGATTGATCGGGTACGGAGCGACAGCAGTCGTCATGGATGACTCCTAGAAATGAGAAAAGAAAGAGAGCAGCGCGAAAGACCCGCCGCTTAGCCCTGCATCACGCCGGGCGCCAGGAACACCGGGCAGATGTCGCCCGAGACGCCCGACACCTCGGCGAAGCCGATGAGGCGAACATTGGAGCCGGCGGCCGGGGCCGCGGCGACGGCACGACCGACCGCGTCCGCGGTGAGCGGCTGGCCGCGCGTCACGTTGCCGCCGTACTCGATGTCGGCGATGCCGCTGCGCACGATGGTGGGGCGGTCGCCGGCGACGTAAGCAAAGCCCTCGGTGGCACCGAGCAGGGCATCGGTGGCCGCGGTGGCCTGCTTGACGGTGCCGTCGGTCGCGCCATGGGTAACGATGCGGTTCTTGGCCAGCGTGCCCTCGGCGGCGTGGGTCTTGAGGAGTCCGGGATTGCTCATGGTGGGGTCCTGTGATGGATCGAAGGGAGAGCGCGGCGATTACGCCTGCGCCAGTTCCTTGGTGGCTTGGGTGGCCGCTGCGGCGTAGCTCAGCTTCTGGCCGGAGGCTTGGGCGGCAGTCACCAGCTCGCGGGCGCGGGTGGCGACTGCCTTCGGGTCCGGCTTGGCCATGGCCGCAGCCGGGTCGCTGGCGGGCGCGGCCGGCAGCGGTGCCGGGGCGTCGGCGGTCAGGGTGGCGGCCTGCCTGGCCAGTGCCGCACGATGGGCGCCCAGCACCTGGGCGGCGGCCTGGTCGGGCGTGGTCTTGCCGTCGGCCTTGAGCGAGGCAATCAGCGCCTCGTGGCCGACCATCGCGTGCGCCTCGATGCCGAGGATGCGATCGCGCTCGGCGGTGGCGCCGGCGGTGCGCGCCTCGGTCTGGATTTCTGCCAGCAGCTCGGGCGACTGGGCCGCCAGCTCTTCGCGGGTAATGCTCATCGTGGTTCCTTTCGGAGAGGTGGGCAGGTCTGCCCGGGTTTTGACTGGCGCAGGCTTCGCGCCGGGGACTTGAAACTCGCCGGCGGCAAGCCTGGCGATCAGCTGCTCGGCAGTAGCCATGCCATCGACCAGGCCGGCATCAATGGCTTGCTGGCCAATGAAGATGCGTCCGTCGGCCATTTCCGACAGGACGGTATCGACAGGCACGCCACGGTTCGTCGCCACAGCCTCGACGAACTGCTCATACATGTAGTCGGATTGCGCCTGGATCGTGGCCCGGCCCTCGTCGGACAGCGGCGCATAGCTGCTGGCGATCCGTTTGTACTTGCCGGAGTAGATCTCGGT
>NZ_JBYTAG010000092.1:0-21766 GCF_058787995.1 Cupriavidus sp. FW305-27 | reverse complement strand
GCCGGGATGTACCGCGCCATCGCGCGCAAGGTGGCGATCAAGGTCGCCGACAAGGCGCGCGACATGACCAGCAAGTTTCCGAGTATCGTGGTGCAAAACACCTGAGCGCGCGCCGCGCGCAGCAACCATGGAAAGCCAGCCTGCCCCCGACCTGC
The DNA here is from genome assembly GCF_058787995.1 of Cupriavidus sp. FW305-27. Lineage (NCBI taxonomy): Bacteria > Pseudomonadati > Pseudomonadota > Betaproteobacteria > Burkholderiales > Burkholderiaceae > Cupriavidus > Cupriavidus sp. FW305-27. The sequence continues at coordinate 21,611 of NZ_JBYTAG010000092.1, read as the reverse complement.
CGGCACCCGCTGCCCGCCCCGCCGTCACCATGGCGGTGGTGATGCGCAAGGTCGCGCTGGCCAACCGCTGGCAGCCGTGGAAGTGGGAGCTGGACGCGGTGCTGCCGGACCTTGGCGAGTTCGGCACGCACCCCGTGTGCCTGGAGCATGACGCCCACGGCGCGCACTGGCTCTACCCGGGCTTCGAGGTGACGTTGTTCCGCGACCAGGGCGAAGGCTATTACCTGAACCTGACCTCGACCACGCCGTGCTGGTTCGTGCTGTGGCGCATGCCAGAGGACGACGGCGCTGGCGAAGAGGCCCATCCGGTGCCGATGACCGTGACGCTGTCGTACAACGAGGCCGGCCGCTGGCTCGATGCCGGCGAGACCGTCGAGAACGTGCCGCTGGCGCCCGAGCAGCGCGAGTGGCTGCAGGCCTATGTCGACCAGCACTACCGGCCCGAGCCCAAGCAGCGGCGCCGGCCCGAATCCTTCAAGGCGCCGGAAGACCGCGCCCGCTACTGATCCTGACGACCTGAGCTTGCCCTGCCGATGAGCGATTCGTCCTTCCTGTCGCGCTGGTCGCGCCGCAAGGCCGCGGTGCGGGAGGGCGTGCCCGTGCCGGCAGAACCGGCACCACCGGCGCATGCCGAAGCCGTCCCCGCGGCCACCGGGGCAGCACCCGAAGCGCCGCAAGTACCGGCCCCGACGCTGGAGGACGTGGCCGCGCTGCGCCCCGGCGACGAGATCGCCCGGTTCGTGGCCCGCGGCGTGGATGAGTCAGTCAAGCGCGCGGCGCTGAAGACGCTGTTCGCCGATCCGCACTTCAAGGTCATGGACGGGCTCGACATCTATATCGACGACTACAGCAAGCCCGACCCGATCCCGCCGGAGATCCTGCGCCAGCTGCGCCAGTCCGAGACCCTGGGCCTGTTCGAGCCGACCGACGAGGAACGCGCGGCGGCACAGGCCGCGGCCGCCGCCGCGGGGCCTGTGGATGTACCGCCGGCGGCGCCCGCCGAGTTCGCCGAATCCGGCGAGACCGCCGACACTACGGACATACCCGCACCAGTCGAAACGCCGCAGCAAACTGTAAGTCAAAGCGCAGAACAGGGCCCGCAAGACCCGGATAAATGCGCGTAGCCTCACAGGTGCAGCGCAGCCTACAATAGGCATCCCCACAATCCGCCGGCCCGCAGACCCCTCGCCAAGAAGGACGTCCGGACCGGTCAGCCGCATTCGCCATGCCGACGCTGATCTGCAACTGCAACGACACCATGCCGCTTGACGGGGCGGCATTGTCCGAAGCAACCAAGGACGCCAACCAGGGCCCCTTGAAGGTCCATCGCCTGCTGTGCCGGCGCGAGATCGGCGACTTCACCGCCGCGCTCGACGGCACCGACGACGTCATCGTCGCCTGCACCCAGGAACGCCAGCTATTTACCGAAGTCGCGGCGCAGGCCGCGCAGGGCAGCGATGGCCGCCCGGTGGTGACCGCGCCGGTGCGCTTCGTCAATATCCGCGAGACCGGCGGCTGGTCACAGGGCGCCCGGCGCGACCCCAAGACCGCCAATGCCAAGATCGCCGCGCTGCTGGCCGTGGCAGCGCTGCCCGAACCTGACCCGGTGCCGGTGGTGGATTACCGTTCCGACGGCGCGGTGCTGGTGCTGGGCCCGGCCCAGCGGGCGCTGCCGTGGGCCGAGCGGCTGGCCGCGATGCAGCTGGAGGTCACGGTGCTGCTGACCGGCAGCGACATGCGTGAAGGCGTCGCGGCGCAGCCTGCGGCGCGCGCCTATCCGGTCCACAGCGGCCGGCAGGCCTCGCTGACGGGCTGGCTGGGCGCGTTCGAAGCCAGCTGGGAGACCGGCGCAGGCCGCAGCAACCCGATCGACCTGGACCTGTGCACCCGCTGCAACGCCTGCATCGACGCCTGTCCCGAGGACGCGATCGACTTCAGCTACCAGATCGACCTGTCGCGCTGCCGCTCGCACCGTGCTTGCGTGCGCGCCTGCGGCGCCGCCGCGGCGATCGACTTCGACCGCCCGCAGGGCACTGTGCAGGGACGCTTCGACCTGGTCTTCGACCTGTGCGACACGCCTGCCTTCACCATGCACCAGCCGCCGCAGGGCTATCTGCACGCCGGCGCCGATGCCGCGCGCCAGCAGGCCCAGGCGCTGATGCTGGCGGGGCTGGTGGGCGAGTTCGAGAAGCCCAGGTTCTTCCGCTACAAGGAAAACCTGTGCGCGCATGGCCGCAACCAGACCACCGGCTGCACCGCCTGCATCGACATCTGCTCGACCGAGGCCATCGGCTCGCGCTGGCATGACGGCAAGGGGCGCATCGAGGTCACGCCCAACCTGTGCATGGGCTGCGGCGCGTGCACCACCGTGTGCCCGAGCGGGGCCATCAGCTATGGCTACCCGGGGCCGGAAGTGACCGGCGCGCGCCTGCGCACGCTGCTGTCAGCGTACCGCCAGGCCGGCGCGCGCGATCCGGTGGTGCTGCTGCATGGCGAGGAATACGGCACGCCCGCGCTGCTGGCACTGGGCCGTTCCGCCCGCGGCGGCAAGGCCAGGGGAGTGCCCGCCAATGTGATGCCGTTGTCGCTGTTCCACCCGGCCTCGGCCGGGCTGGAGCTATGGCTCGCCGCGCTGTGCTGGGGCGCCAGCCGCGTAGCGGTGCTGCTGACCGGCGACGAGGCACCGCAGTACCGCACCGCGCTGCTGGAGCAGATCGCGGTCGGGCGCGCTCTGCTGGCCGGCCTGGGCTATGACGGCGAGGTACTGTCGCTGGTCGAGGCCGCCGATACGCCGGCGCTGGATGCCGGCCTGGCGGCGCTGCGCCCGGGCCGCAACGCAGTGCCGCCGGCGCCGTTCGGCCCCGTCGCGGCCAAGCGCGAGATGCTGGACTTTGTGCTGGATCACCTGGCGCGGCACGCGCCGGTGCCCGCGCCAAGCGTGCCGCTGCCGGCCGGCGCGCCGATCGGCGCGATCGCGGTGGATACGGGCAAGTGCACCATGTGCATGGCCTGCGTCGGCGCGTGCCCGTCGCAGGCGCTGCGCGACAATCCCGAGCGCCCGGTGCTCAGCTTTATCGAGCGCAACTGCGTGCAGTGCGGGCTGTGCGAGAAGACCTGCCCGGAAGACGCCATCAGCCTGGTGCCGCGCCTGCTGGCCGGCGACGCGGCGCGCCGCCCGGTGACCCTGAACGAGACCCAGCCGTTCCATTGCATCCGCTGCGCCAAGCCGTTCGGCACGGCGCAGATGGTGGAGTCGATGCTGGTGCGCCTGGCCGGCCATCCGGCCTTTGCCGGCGCCGCGGCCGAGCGCCTGAAGATGTGCCCTGACTGCCGCGTCATCGACATGATAGAGCGCGATACGGGAACCGCCACCGGCGCCACGCTGCGCTGACAGCGGCCAGGCCACCCAGGACAAATCATCACGACATGACAGATTTCCAGCCGATCCAGCTCACCGCCGCGCCGCCCGCCGACGATGCCGAAGACACCGCCCGCGCCGACCTCTACGGTCTGCTTGCCACGCTGTTCTACCACGCGCCCGACGCCGCGCTGCTGCACCACATCGCCGCCAACCGCGCCGTGGGCGAGGACGCGAACACCGTGCTGGGCAAGGCGTGGAACGCATTGTGCGACGCAGCATCGGAGACCACGGCGGCCGAGGCCGAGGACGAGTACCGGCAGCTGTTCGTGGGCGTGGGCCGCCAGGATGTGTTCCTGTACGGCTCCTTCTACATGACCGGTTTCCTGAACGAGCGCCCGCTGGTGGCGCTGCGCGAAGACCTGGCCCGCTACGGCCTGGAGCGCCATGAAGATGTCAGCGAAACCGAGGACCATATCGCCACGCTGTGCGAGGTGATGCGCTTCCTGGTGGCGGGCGACGACCTGGCGGTGTCCAACCTGGGCGAGCAGCAGCGTTTCTATGCGCAGCACCTGCAGCCCTGGGTGGAGCGATTGTGCGATGCAGTGACGACGCACCCGCAGGCGCGTTTCTATCGCAGCGTGGCAGGCTTGCTGGGCGCGTTTGCCGGCGTGGAAGCGATGGCGCTCGAGATGCATTGAGCGGGCGGCATTGAATATCGGCGCGCTTCGAGGCTTCTTTAGCGCAGCGGGCCCAAGGCGGCCATTTACACGAAAATGGGTTGGAAAGTAGGGAAAAACCCGTGCATATCATGGTCTTTCCTGCTAGTTGATTCTAGAATATGCATAACAACGCATAACGGCTAAAACCATCGGGCTTGGACAGCCGAGGAGCCCCCACATGACACAGAAGCAAACCAGGGTCGCGCGCCGCACGTTTCTCGCGGGCGCTGGAGTTGTGGCTGCCGCTACGGGTGCGGCAGCGCTGACCGCGCGCGGTCCGGCCATGCCGGACCAGGCCGCAGCTCTGCCGGAACCCACCGATCCTCCGTCGGCCAGCAAGGGTTACCGGGTCTCTGACCACATCCGCAAGTACTACCGGACCACGCTGGTGTAGCTGCCAGGGCGGTGTGGTCTGCCGCACCGCCTGCAACCGGACGCGACCTGCGTCCGCATCTGAGGTGAGACATGATCTTGACCCGCAAACGCGCGGCGCAGGGCGCATCCGCCCGCCTCGCTGACGGCCTGGCCAACCGGCCTGAACATGCCGGCGCAGCCTCCGGCCGACTCTCGCAGCGGCTCGCGGCCAGCCTGGCCGGCGCGATGCCGACCATGGACCGCCGCAGCTTCCTCAAGCGCTCTGGCATCGGCGTCGGTGCCGGGCTGGCGGCCTCGCAGCTGACGCTGATCCGCAAGGCGGACGCAGCCGACGACAAGAAGGCGGCTGCCGACGGCAAGACCGGCATCGTGGTCAGGCGCACCGTGTGCGGCCACTGCTCGGTCGGCTGCGCGGTCGACGCGGTGGTGCAGAACGGCGTGTGGATCCGCCAGGAGCCGGTGTTCGATTCGCCCATCAACCTGGGCGCGCACTGCGCCAAGGGCGCGGCGCTGCGCGAGCACGGCCACGGCGAATACCGCCTCAAGTACCCGATGAAGCTGGTCAACGGCAAGTACCAGCGCATCAGCTGGGACCAGGCGCTGGACGAGATCACCGCGAAGATGAAGGAGATCCGCCAGCAGACCGGCCCGGACTCGATGTTCTTCGTCGGCTCGTCCAAGCACAGCAACGAGCAGGCCTACCTGCTGCGCAAGTGGGTGTCGTTCTTCGGCACCAACAACACCGACCACCAGGCGCGCATCTGTCACTCCACCACCGTGGCGGGCGTGGCGAATACCTGGGGATACGGGGCGATGACCAACTCGTACAACGATATGCAGAACGCGAAGGCAGCGCTGTATATCGGCTCCAACGCGGCCGAGGCGCACCCGGTATCGATGCTGCACCTGCTGCACGCCAAGGAGAACGGCTGCAAGGTGATCGTGGTCGATCCGCGTTACACGCGCACCGCGGCCAAGGCGCAACACTATGTGCGCATCCGCTCGGGTACCGACATCGCGTTCCTGTTCGGCATGCTGTACCACATCTTCCAGAACGGCTGGGAAGACCAGAAGTACCTGCAGGACCGCGTCTACGGCATGGACAAGGTCAAGGAAGAGGTCATGGCCAAGTGGACGCCCGACAAGGTCGAGGAAGTCTGCGGCGTGCCCGAGGCGCAGGTGAAGATGGTGGCCGAGATCATGGCCAAGAACCGTCCCAGCACGCTGGTGTGGTGCATGGGTCAGACCCAGCACACCATCGGCAACGCGATCGTGCGGGCCTCGTGCCTCGTGCAGCTGGCGCTGGGCAATATCGGCGTGGCGGGAGGCGGCGCCAACATCTTCCGCGGCCATGACAACGTGCAGGGCGCCACGGACGTGGGCCCCAACCCGGACTCGCTGCCGGGCTACTACGGCCTGGCCACCGGCGCGTGGAAGCACTACGCCGCGGTGTGGGGTGTGGACTATGAATGGATCAAGAAGCAGTTCGTCTCGCAGGCGATGATGGAGAAGTCCGGCACCACGGTGTCGCGCTGGATCGATATCGTCACCGAGAAGAACGAGCTGATCGACCAGGACAACAACGTGCGCGGCGTGTTCTTCTGGGGCCATGCCCCGAACTCGCAGACGCGCGGCCTGGAGATGAAGAAGGCGCTGGACAAGCTCGACCTGCTGGTGGTGGTCGACCCCTATCCGTCGGCGACCGCGGCCATGGCCAACATGCCGCCGGCCGAGGGCGACAAGGTCAACCCGAACCGCGCGGTCTACCTGCTGCCGGCCTGCACGCAGTTCGAGACCTCGGGCACGTGCACCGCGTCGAACCGCTCGCTGCAATGGCGCGAGAAGGTCATCGAGCCGCTGTTCGAGTCGATGCCCGACCATACGCTGATGCAGGCGTTTGCCGACCGGCTCGGCTTTGGCAAGGAGCTGTCGAAGAACATGAAGCTGATCGAGGTGAAGCGCGCCGGCCGCACCTGGATGGAGCCGGAGCCAGAATCGATCCTGCGCGAGATCAACGCCAGCAACTGGACCATCGGCTACACCGGCCAGTCGCCGGAGCGGTTGAAGGCGCATATGCGCAATATGCAGATGTTCGACGTCAAGACGCTGCGCTGCAAGGCGGGCAAGGACCCGGTGACCGGCTACGACCTGACCGGCGACTACTTCGGGCTGCCGTGGCCGTGCTACGGCACGCCGGAACTGAAGCACCCGGGCTCGCCCAACCTGTACGACACCAGCAAGCACGTGATGGACGGCGGCGGCAACTTCCGCGCCAATTTCGGCGTGGAGCGCGACGGCGTCAGCCTGCTGGCGGAGGACGGTTCGTATTCGCTGGGCGCTGAGATCACCACCGGCTATCCGGAGTTCGATCATGTGCTGCTGAAGAAGCTGGGGTGGTGGGACGACCTGACCGATGCCGAGAAGGCCAAGGCCGAAGGCAAGAACTGGAAGACCGACCTGTCGGGCGGCATCCAGCGCGTGGTGATGAAGAACCATGGCTGCCACCCGTTCGGCAACGCCAAGGCGCGCGCGGTGGTATGGAACTTCCCCGACGCGATCCCGCAGCATCGCGAGCCGCTGTACTCCACGCGCCCGGACATGGTCGCCAAGTACCCGACCCACGACGACAAGATGGCGTTCTGGCGGCTGCCGACGCTGTACAAGTCGGTGCAGCAGCGCAATATCGAGAACAAGGTCTATGAAAAGTTCCCGATCATCCTGACCTCCGGGCGGCTGGTCGAGTACGAGGGCGGTGGCGAAGAAACCCGCTCCAACCCGTGGCTGGCCGAACTGCAGCAGGAGAACTTCGTCGAGATCAACCCGCGCGCGGCGTCCGACCGCGGTATCCGCAACGGTGACTTTTGCTGGGTGAAGACGCCCACCGGGGCCCGCATCAAGGTGCGCGCGCTGGTGACCGAGCGGGTGGGGCCCGATACCGCGTTTATCCCGTTCCATTTCTCGGGCTGGTGGCAAGGCAAGGACCTGAAGGACTACTACCCCGCGGGCGCGATGCCGGTGGTGCGGGGCGAGGCGGTCAACACGGCCACCACCTACGGCTATGACTCGGTGACGATGATGCAGGAAACCAAGACCACCGTTTGCCAGATCGAGCGGTTTGCCTAAGCGCAGAGGGACACCATGGCACGCATGAAATTTATCTGTGACGCCGAGCGCTGCATCGAGTGCAACAGCTGCGTCACTGCCTGCAAGAACGAGCACGAGGTGCCCTGGGGCGTGAACCGGCGCCGCGTGGTCACCGTCAACGACGGCATGGTCGGCGCCGAGAAATCGATCTCGGTGGCCTGCATGCACTGTTCGGACGCGCCCTGCATGGCGGTCTGCCCGGTCGACTGCTTCTACCGCACCGAGGACGGCGTGGTGCTGCACGACAAGGACGTCTGCATCGGCTGCGGCTACTGCTCCTACGCCTGCCCGTTCGGCGCGCCGCAGTTCCCGTCGACCGGCACCTTCGGCGTGCGCGGCAAGATGGACAAGTGCACCTTCTGCGCTGGCGGCCCGGAAAAGAACGGCTCGGAAGCTGAGTTCGAGAAATACGGCCGCAACCGCCTGGCCGAAGGCAAGCTGCCGCTGTGCGCCGAGATGTGCTCGACCAAGGCGCTGCTGGGCGGCGACGGCGATGTGATCGCCGACATCCTGCGCAACCGCGTGATCAAGCGCGGCACCGGCGGCGACGTGTTCGGCTGGGGCACGGCCTACGGCACCGCCAAGGGCGGCGCGGCCCAGCCGGCCCAACCGGCACAGCCGGCGCCCGCTGCACCGGCCGCACCCGCGGCCCCGGGAGGGCAAGCGTCATGAACCGCGTCCGCGTTGTTGCATTGGTGTCGCTGTGCGGCGTGCTGCTGGCAGCTTGCGGCGAGAAGCCGCAGACCATCAGCCCGTCGCACCGCAAGACTGACGCCCAGGCCTACCAGGGCGCCCCGGATGATCCGTTCGTGGCCAAGGGCTGGAAGCAGGGCGACAAGACCAGCTGGGACAACCAGATTCGCCAGCGCAACCAGTTGCAGAACGAGTACAACCGCACGCAATGAAGGCGCTGCAGCTGGGCCGCCCCGGCAGCCGGGCGCTGGCCCTCGACGATCCGAAGGAGTGCACATGACGCCGTCGCAGAATGCATGCCGCGCAGGCTGGCGGCGCTGGCTCAGCGCCGGCGCGCTGGCGCTGGCGGCCTTTGCCGGCACCGCCGCCGCACAGGCGCCGGCCTCGGCACCGCCGGCACCGGCCGCCGCGCAGGCCAATGCCGACACCAACAACCCGGCCACGCACCCGGTCCAGCCGCTGGCCGGCATCGCATCCGAGAATATCTTCAACATACCGCGCCGCGATATCGCCGCCGAGGCCCAGTCGCAGCAGCAGCGCACCGTCACGCAGCCCGGCAACAATGCGCCGGTCTGGCGCGAGGTCAATTCCGACCAGCGCCACTACAGCAGCCTGCCCGACAAGGAAGCCGGCGTGCTGATCCAGCGCACCGGGCAGCAATGGCGCCTGTTCCGCAACGGCGTCATCACCGTCTGGGGCGGCTGGCTGCTGCTGGTGGTGCCGCTTGCCATCCTGGGCTTCTTCCTCTGGCGCGGCGCCATCCCGCTGCGCACGCCGCGCACCGGCCGCATGATCGAGCGCTTCACGCCGCTTGAGCGCATTGTCCACTGGACCATGGCGATCTCGTTCGTGGTGCTGGCGGTGTCGGGCATCGTGCTGCTGCTGGGCAAGCATTTCCTGCTGCCGCTGATGGGCCACATGCTGTTCGGCTGGCTGACCTACGTGCTGAAGAACCTGCACAACGTGATCGGCCCGATCTTCACGCTGTCGGTGATCGTGGCCTTCGTGGTGTTCGTGCGCGACAACCTGCCCAACCGCGACGACATGCGCTGGGTCACCAGCCTTGGCGGCCTGGCGTCCGGCAAGCATGTGCCGAGCGGGCGCTTCAATGCCGGCGAGAAGATGTGGTTCTGGATCGGCGTGTTCGTGTTCGGGCTGGTGCTGTCGGCATCGGGCTGGGTGCTGGACATGATCGTGCCAGGCATGGACTACTACCGCGCGACCATGCAGATCGCCAACGTGATCCATGGGATCTCGGCCGTGCTGATGATCGCGATGGCGTGCGGCCATATCTACATGGGCACGGTCGGCATGGAAGGCGCCTACCGCGCCATGCGCGACGGCTGGGTGGACGAGGCCTGGGCCAAGGAGCACCACGAGCACTGGTACGACGACATCAAGTCCGGCAAGATCCCGGCCCAGCGTTCGGCCAGCCCGGAAGCCGCCGCGGGGCGCAACACCCGGCATACCCCGGGCGAAGCCTGAGGCGGGCTGCCAACCAGACCATGCGGAACCCACGATGACGATGACACGCACCCTGACGCTGGTTGCCCTGTGCGCGGGCGCCACCCTTGCCACCGGCGCGCTGGCCAAGCTGCCGCCGCCGACCGAGGCCCAGCAGGCCAAGGCCGCTGAGACCAAGGCGCGCGCCGCCTGGGCCGACAAGGTCGCCGCCTACCAGTTGTGCCGCGCGCAGGACAAGACCGCGGCGCGTTACTTCGCCGAGCGCAAGGCCCACGGCCAGGAAACCCGCGCGCCGTCGCAAGCCGCCGCGTGTGCCGATCCGGGCCCGTTTGTGGCGCCGGCCGCCGCTGCGCCGGCCGCCCCGGCGCCAGCCGTGGCCAGCACCGCGGCCGACGCCAAACCAGCCGCGGCCGGCGCGGTACAATCCCCTGCAAAGGCGCCGTAACCACAGCCCCATGCACGCCGCGCGCGGCGCGGGGCCCTCACCAGCAGTCCCGAGCCCCTCGTCATGACCCTGCGTCCCGAGCTTACCCAGGCAGCCGTTCCCCTGATCGAAGAGGTTGAAGTCGTCGACGAGCAGGGCCGCGTGCGCGCGGCCTACCTGCCGGGCGAGCGTCCGCTGACGGTCTACCTCGACAAGCGCGAGCTGGTCACGCTGATGACCCTGGGCGGCGCGCCCGAGCACCTGGTGCTCGGCTACCTGCGCAACCAGCGGCTGGTGGAATCGATCGAAGACATCGCCGCGGTGCAGGTCGACTGGGAAACCGAGTCCGCCGCCGTGACCACGCGCAATGGCGTGGACCGCATCGAGGAACGCACCGCGCGCCGCGTGGTGACCACCGGCTGCGGGCAAGGCACCGTGTTCGGCTCGCTGCTCGATGAGGTCGACAACATCCGCCTGCCGGTTGGCGCCACGCTGGACCAGGACACCCTGTACGGCATCATCGACACCATCCGGCTGCAGCAGTCGGTCTACAAGCAGGCTGGCTCGGTGCACGGCTGCGCGCTGTTCCAGGGCACCGAGCTGCTGATGTTCATCGAGGACGTGGGCCGCCACAACGCCGTGGACGCCATCGCCGGGCGCATGTGGCTGGAAGGCATGACGGGCAGCGACAAGATCTTCTACACCACCGGGCGCCTGACTTCAGAGATGGTGATCAAGGGCGCGCAGATGGGCATCCCGTTCCTGCTGTCGCGCTCGGGCGTGACGCAGATGGGCTACCAGATGGCCCGGCGCGTCAACCTGACGCTGTTTGCGCGCTGCACCGGCAAGCACTTCCTGCTCTACACCGGGCGCGAGCGCTTCCGCCACCGGCTGCCTGAAGACGCGGTGGCGTAAGCGGCACTTGGTTGTTTGCGTTTGCATAAAGGGGTGGGCGCGATTGGTTGTACAATGCGGCGCACTCCGAGCCAGTGTGTTTACCCTCCCAACCTTATGAGCATCAAATCCGACAAGTGGATCCGCCGCATGGCGGAGCAGCACGGCATGATCGAGCCGTTCGCGCCAGGCCAGGTCCGGGAGCAGGACGGGCGCAAGATCGTTTCGTACGGCACCTCGAGCTACGGCTACGACATCCGCTGCGCCGACGAATTCAAGATCTTCACCAATATCAACAGCACCATCGTCGATCCGAAGAATTTCGACGAGAAGTCGTTCGTGGATTTCAAGGGCGATGTCTGCATCATCCCGCCCAATTCGTTCGCGCTGGCGCGCACGATGGAATACTTCCGGATCCCGCGCAGCGTGCTGACCATCTGCCTGGGCAAGAGCACCTACGCCCGCTGCGGCATCATCGTCAATGTGACGCCGTTCGAGCCGGAGTGGGAAGGCTATGTGACGCTGGAGTTCTCCAACACCACGCCGCTGCCCGCCAAGATCTACGCCGGCGAGGGTTGCGCCCAGGTGCTGTTCTTCGAGAGCGACGAAGTCTGCGAGACCTCGTACCGTGACCGCGGCGGCAAGTACCAGGGCCAGCACGGTGTCACACTGCCGAAGACCTGAGCGCATTACAATGCCGGCGTTTGCCGGAAGGCTGGCCCCGAGAATGGCCGCCACACCTGACGTCAGAGCCACATGTCGCCGCAGCGGGGAACCTCCTGCCGGCCATGTGGCTCAAGTCCTTTATGTCCTGCTTTCCATCAAGGATGCCCGATGAAATTCCGTTTCCCCGTCATCATCATTGACGAAGACTTTCGCTCCGAGAACATCTCCGGCTCGGGCATCCGCGCGCTGGCCGAGGCGATCGAGAAAGAGGGCATGGAGGTCATGGGCCTGACCAGCTACGGCGACCTGACGTCGTTTGCGCAGCAGTCCAGCCGGGCATCGACCTTTATTGTCTCGATCGATGACGACGAGTTCACGCGCGACGGCGATGACCAGCTCGAGGCCGCCGCCATCGAAAAGCTGCGCGCCTTCGTCACCGAAGTGCGCCGCCGCAACTCGGACCTGCCGATCTTCCTGTACGGCGAGACCCGCACCTCGCGCCACATCCCCAACGATATTCTGCGCGAGCTGCACGGCTTCATCCACATGTTCGAGGACACGCCGGAATTCGTGGCACGCCACATCATCCGCGAAGCCAAGGTCTACCTCGACACGCTGGCGCCGCCGTTCTTCAAGGCGCTGATCGACTACGCGCAGGACAGCTCGTACTCGTGGCACTGCCCGGGGCACTCGGGCGGCGTGGCTTTCCTGAAGAGCCCGGTGGGCCAGGTGTTCCACCAGTTCTTCGGCGAGAACATGCTGCGCGCCGACGTCTGCAACGCGGTCGATGAACTGGGCCAGCTGCTGGACCACACCGGCCCGGTGGCCGCGTCGGAGCGCAATGCCGCGCGCATCTTCAACTCCGACCACATGTATTTCGTCACCAACGGCACCTCCACCTCGAACAAGATGGTGTGGCATGCCAACGTGGCGCCGGGCGACATCGTGGTGGTGGACCGCAACTGCCACAAGTCGATCCTGCACGCGATCATGATGACGGGCGCGATCCCGGTCTTCCTGATGCCCACGCGCAACCACTACGGCATCATCGGCCCGATCCCGAAGAGCGAGTTCGATCCGGAGACGATCAGGAAGAAGATCGCCAACCACCCGTTCGCCAGCAAGGCCAAGAACCAGAAGCCGCGCATCCTGACCATCACCCAGGGTACGTACGACGGCGTGCTGTACAACGCCGAGCAGATCAAGGAAATGCTGGCCGCCGAGATCGATACGCTGCACTTCGATGAAGCCTGGCTGCCGCATGCGGCCTTCCACGACTTCTATCGCAATATGCACGCGATCGGCAAGGACCGCCCGCGCAGCAAGGACGCGCTGGTGTTCGCCACCCAGTCGACGCACAAGCTGCTGGCCGGCCTGTCGCAGGCCTCGCAGATCCTGGTGCAGGATTCCGAGACGCGCAAGCTCGACCGCTACCGCTTCAACGAGGCGTACCTGATGCACACCTCGACCAGCCCGCAGTACTCGATCATCGCCTCGTGCGACGTGGCCGCGGCGATGATGGAAGCGCCGGGCGGCACCGCGCTGGTGGAAGAAAGCATCCAGGAGGCGATGGATTTCCGCCGCGCCATGCGCAAGGTCGAGGGCGACTACGACGACGGCAACAACGGCGACTGGTGGTTCAAGGTGTGGGGCCCGGACGCACTGATCGAAGACGGCATCGGCGACCGCGAAGAGTGGATGCTCAAGGCCAATGAGCGCTGGCACGGCTTCGGCGACCTCGCCGACGGCTTCAACCTGCTCGACCCGATCAAGGCCACCATCATCACCCCGGGCCTGGACGTGGACGGCGAGTTCAGCGAACGCGGCATCCCGGCGGCCATCGTCACCAAGTACCTGGCCGAGCACGGCATCATCATCGAGAAGACCGGGCTGTATTCGTTCTTCATCATGTTCACTATCGGCATCACCAAGGGCCGCTGGAACTCGCTGGTGACCGAGCTGCAGCAGTTCAAGGACGACTACGACCAGAACCAGCCGCTGTGGCGCGTGCTGCCGGAATTCGTCGCCAAGCACCCGCAATACGAGCGCATGGGCCTGCGTGACCTGTGCGATGCGATCCACAGCGTGTACAAGGCCAACGACGTGGCCCGTGTGACGACGGAGATGTACCTGTCGGACATGGAGCCGGCGATGAAGCCGTCGGACGCCTGGGCCATGATGGCGCACCGCGAGATCGAGCGCGTGCCGGTCGACGACCTGGAGGGCCGCGTCACCGCCATCCTGCTGACGCCGTACCCGCCGGGCATTCCGCTGCTGATTCCGGGCGAGCGCTTCAACCGCACCATCGTGCAGTACCTGAAGTTCGCGCGCGAGTTCAACAAGCTGTTCCCTGGCTTCGAGACCGACATCCACGGCCTGGTCGAGGACGAGGTCGACGGCAAGACGGCGTACTTTGTCGACTGCGTGAAGCAGGGCGGCTGAGCGCCAGTCCGCGTTCCGCTGACGTGAACAGGGCCCCGCTATGCGGGGTCCTTTCTTTTGGGGGGGGCTAGGTGAACGGATTCAGCAGCATCGCGCCCGTGCCGCGGAAATCCTCAACATTGCGCGTGACAATGGTCAGGTCATGGATCAGCGCGGTGGCGGCAATGAACTTGTCCAGCGCGTGCTCAGGCCGCGGCGCGCGCAGCTGGCCCCAGACCTGGGCGACGTCGGCATCGACAGGCAACACCAGCCGGCCAAAATCCTCCAGCACGGTCGCCAGCCATTGCTCCAGCAGCTCGGCCTGCGCCGTATCGCCGCGATGGCGGATCAGCGCTACGCCACGCTGGAGCTCGCCCACGGTCAGCGCCGACAGGTAGAGCGCGGCACCTTCCCGCGCCGCCTGCCGGAAGAACGCGCGCACGCCGGGGTTGGCGCGCTCGCGCTTGCGCGTTTCGCTGATGACGTTGGTATCAATCAAATACACGCGGCGCCTCGCCTGGATTCTGGATCCGCTCGAAGTCGGCGTCTTGCCCGACGTCCGGGATGCTGGCCAGCACCTCGGCCAGGCTGCGCCGGCGCGTGCCGCCCAGCGCCTGCGCCAGGATGGCGCGGTGTTCGGCCTCGGCGCTGCGGCCGTTGGCGACGGCCCGCTCGCGCAGGCGCTGGACCAGGGATTCATCGATGCCACGAACGAGTAGTGTTGCCATCTTGAGCTCCTCACCATCGGATGGAGCAAGGATAGCATTGTTATCAATACGGCGGTCACGTATCGACGGCAGGCTGTGCATCGTTGCCGTGTCCGGCCGGTACAAGGGTGTGGTGGGCATGGTGGCTCTCCTGGGGGTCAGTCTGCTGAACACAGGAGCCAGTCTGGGCCCCGCCGGAGCGCCGGTCGATGAGCCGATTCGCAATCGCGCGCCATGCCTTGCGGCGACACCAAAGCGCCACCGCGCCACCACCGCCGGACGGCGCCGGGGTGGACCCGCGCCAATGAAAAAGCCCCGCGTTGCCGCGGGGCTTGCCAGGCTTGCGCGTCCCCGGGGAGCTGGTTCAGCGCTTCTTTTCGAACTCAAACTGCGGCGCGGCCGATTCGCTTTCCGCGGGCGGCTGTGTCGGCAGCTCCAGCGATCCGCCAGCGGCGGGCTGCGACCCCGGTGCCGGTACCGACAGGCTCGGCGCCGGCTTGGGGCTGGTGCCTCCCAGGTCGAGGCTCAGGTCGCGCGTGATGCTGCGATCCTGTGCCTTTTGCGTGCCGGTGCTGACCAGGCCGGGGAAGACGATGATCAGCGCCACCATCACCAGCTGGATGACCACGAACGGCACCGAGCCCCAGTAGATATCCGAGGTCTTCACCTCGCGCGGCGCGACTGAGCGCAGATAGAACAGCGAGAAGCCGAACGGCGGGTGCATGAACGAGGTCTGCATGTTCACGGCCAGCAGCACGCCGAACCAGATCAGGTCGATGCCGAGCTTGTCCGCCACCGGGCCGACCAGCGGCACCAGGATAAAGGCCAGCTCGAAGAAGTCCAGGAAGAACGCCAGCAGGAAGAACAGCACGTTCACCGCGATCAGGAAGCCGGCCTGGCCGCCGGGCAGCGCGGTCAGCAGGTGCTCCACCCAGATATGGCCGTCCACGCCGTAGAACGTCAGCGAGAACACGCGCGCGCCGATCAGGATGAAGATCACGAAGGCCGACAGCTTGAGCGTCCCTTCCATCGCCTGCCGGGTCAGCCCCAGGTCAAGGCGGCGCTTCATCAGCGCCAGCACCAGCGCGCCGAGCGCACCCATGCCGCCGCCTTCGGTCGGCGTGGCCACGCCGACGAAGATCGTGCCGAGCACCAGGAAGATCAGCGCCAGCGGCGGGATCAGCACGAAGGTGACCTTCTCGGCCATGCGCGACAGCAGGTTCAGCTTCAGCGCCTTGTTGATCACCGCCAGCACGAAGGCGAACAGGATGGCCGCGCCGACCGAGATCACCAGCCGCTCATCCAGCGGTGCCTCGGGCTTGTACATCTTGTCCACCGCCACGCCCACCACGATCGACAGCGCGGTCAGCACCAGCACCGAGGTGGCGCCGCTCTTGCCGCTGGGTTCGCGGAAGGTGCGCGCCTCGAGCGGCAGCGCCGGCGCCGCGGCTGGCTTGATCAGCGTGATCAGCAGCACGTAGCCCATGTACAGGCCGGTCAGCACCAGGCCCGGCACGAACGCGCCCTTGTACATGTCGCCGACCGAGCGGCCGAGCTGGTCGGCCAGCACGATCAGCACCAGCGACGGCGGAATGATCTGCGCCAGCGTGCCCGACGCGGCGATCACACCCGACGCCAGCCGCTTGTCGTACTTATACTTCAGCATCAGCGGCAGCGAGATCAGCCCCATCGAGATCACCGAGGCCGCCACCACGCCGGTGGTCGCTGCCAGCAGCGCGCCGACGAAGATCACGGCATAGGCCAGGCCGCCGCGGATCGGGCCGAACAGCTGGCCGATGGTGTCGAGCAGGTCCTCGGCCATGCCTGAGCGTTCCAGGATCAGGCCCATGAAGGTGAAGAACGGGATCGCCAGCAGCGTGTCGTTCTCGATGATGCCGAACAAGCGGCTGGGCAGTGCCTGCAGCAGCGCGGGCTGGAGCAAGCCCAGCTCGATGCCGACGAAGGCGAACAGCAGACCGTTGGCGGCCAGCGCGAAGGCGATCGGAAAACCCGACAGCAGGAATATGACCAGCGTGCCGAACATGATCGGCGCCATGTTTTGGATCAGGAATTGCGTCATCGTAGGCGCCTGTTATTGTTTTGCCGACGGGCCGGGGCGATTGGCGTCCGCTATCGTCGCGGCGATTTCCGCTGCGGGGTCGATCGAATGCTTGCGGAATGCGGAGGCCGGCAGCAGGCCCTTCAGGTAGGCGAAGCGCTTGATCAGTTCGGACAGGCCTTGCAGGATCAGCAGGAAGAAGCCAGCCACGATCAGGAACTTGGCCGGCCAGCGGATCAGGCCGCCGGCATTGCCCGACATTTCATGGCCGACGTAGGACAGCCAGAAGTAGGGGATCGACAACCACAGAATGATCAGCGTGATCGGCATCAGGAAGAAAATGATGCCAAAGACGTCGATCCACGCCTGGGCGCGCTCGGACAGGCGGCCGGCAATGACGTCGATGCGGACATGCTCGTCGCGGCGCAGCGTGTAGGGCGCACCGAGCAGGAACACACCGGCGAACATATACCACTGCAGTTCGAGCCAGGCATTGGAGCTGATGCTGAAGGTGTAGCGAATGATGGCGTTGCCTGCGCAGACCAGTACGGCCAGCAGGATCAGCCATTTCGCCCACTGCCCGATGAAATCAGTCACGGCGTCGATAAGCCGCGAGATCCTCATAAGGAAAGACATGTGATCGTCCTAGGGATTTTGGGGATACAGGGGTGGCGCGTTAGTCTACGGTGTTAGCCGCTCCGTATCTTTAGGGTGAATCCCCAGTGCATCACATTTGCACCGATTTCCGCACCAATTAGGTGCGGTTTTCGATGGGATTCGGATATTTCAAGGCCGAATGTTTACCGGCGGAGAATGACCGCTACTTGCCATAAACCATAGCTAATACGTGCGTTTGCACACAGAAAATCAGAACGGGAGCTTGTTGCTCCCGTTCATGGCCGGCGGGTTACCCCTGAAGCGGGGGTCAGCCGTTCAGCGTCTTGCGTGCCTCGGCGATGGCGGCGCGCACCTGCGCCGGCGCCGTGCCGCCGATATGGTCGCGCGCGGCGACCGAGCCTTCCAGCGTCAGCACCGCGTGCACGTCGTCGCCGATCAGCGCGGCCTTGTCGCCCAGGCCCGAGACTTCGCGCAGCTCGGCCACGCTCAGGTCGGCCAGGTCGCACTGGCGGCTGTCGCAGGCGCGCACCGCGTGGGCCACGGCCTCGTGCGCGTCGCGGAAGGGCAGGCCCTTCTTGACCAGGTAGTCGGCCAGGTCGGTGGCGGTGGCGTAGCCCTGCAGCGCGGCGGCGCGCATCGCTTCCGGCTTGACGGTGATGCCCGGCACCATGTCGGCGAAGATGCGCAGCGTGTCCACGATGGTGTCGACGGTGTCGAACAGCGGCTCCTTGTCTTCCTGGTTGTCCTTGTTGTACGCCAGCGGCTGGCCCTTCATCAGCGTCAGCAGGCCGATCAGGTGGCCGTTGACGCGGCCGGTCTTGCCGCGCGCCAGTTCGGGCACGTCGGGGTTCTTCTTCTGCGGCATGATCGAGCTGCCGGTGCAGAAACGGTCGGCGATGTCGATAAAGCCCACGCGCGGGCTCATCCACAGCACCAGTTCTTCCGAGAAGCGCGACACGTGCGTCATCACCAGCGCGGCGGCGGCGCAGAATTCAATGGCGAAGTCGCGGTCCGACACGGCGTCCAGCGAGTTGCGGCACACGCCGTCGAAGCCAAGCTGCTGCGCCACGAACTCGCGGTCGATCGGGTAGCTGGTGCCGGCCAGCGCGGCCGCGCCCAGCGGCAGGCGGTTGACGCGCTTGCGGCAGTCGGCCATGCGCTCGGCATCGCGCGTGAACATCTCGTTGTAGGCCAGCAGGTGGTGGCCGAAGGTCACCGGCTGCGCCACCTGCAGGTGGGTGAAGCCGGGCAGGATGGTGTCGGCGTTCTGTTCGGCCAGGTCCAGCAGCGCGGCGCGCAGCGCGCCCAGCAGCACCATGATGTTGTCGATCTCGCTGCGCAGCCACAGGCGGATGTCGGTGGCGACCTGGTCATTGCGCGAGCGGCCGGTGTGCAGGCGCTTGCCGGCATCGCCCACCAGCGCGGTCAGGCGCGCCTCGATGTTCAGGTGGACGTCTTCCAGGTCCAGCTTCCACTCGAAGCCGCCGGCCTCGATCTCGGCCTTGATCTGCGCCATGCCGCGCTCGATCTCGGCGCGGTCGGCCTCGGCGATGATGCCCTGCTTTGCCAGCATGGCCGCGTGGGCCAGCGAGCCTTGGATGTCGAACAGGGCCAGGCGCTTGTCGAAGAACACCGAGGCGGTGTAGCGCTTCACCAGGTCGGACATCGGTTCGGAGAAGCGGGCGGACCAGGCTTCGCCTTTCTTGGCAAGTTGGGAGGTGGACATGGACGTCGGCTGCAGTGGCTCGCGCGGGCAGGCGCCGGCGTGCGGACGGCGGCGGGCGCGAGAAATTGGGAAACGGCGATTATATCGCCCGCCGGCCCGCTGGCGGCACTGGGTGGCGCTGGCCGGCCCGGCAGCCCCGATCATCAGAGCCGGCTGTGGATCACAGGCCCCTTGAACACCACCGGGCCGCTTGGCCCGTCGGCATTGGGCGAGCCGCCCGGCGGCTCGATGCTGACCGCCAGCGCGGGCACCGCCGCGGGCAGTTGCGCCAGCGCCAGCCGGGCTTCGGGTGCCCGCCCGATCACGCCGAGCGACTGCGGCTTGCCGCCCGCAGGCAGTGCCCACAACTGCAGTACCTGCTGGTCGCTCAGGGCCAGGTGATCCAGGCGGCGCACGATCAGGCTGCGTGCGCCGGCGTCCCACGACACCAGCATCGCAGGCTGGGCACGGTCGTCGTTCAGCACGGCGAGGACCTCGGCCGGCGCCGCCTGATCCTGCCGGGCCAGCTGGATGCCGATGCCGACGGCCAGCACCGCCACCATGGCCATTGCCGCCGCGGCGCCGCGCCAGAACACCGGGGCCGACCACAGGCGCTGCCACCAGCCGTCCGCGGGGCGGGTGTCAGGCGCCGGGCGGTCCGGCTGACTGGCCGGATCTGCCATTTTCCAGCCGAGGCGATCCTCGATCCCGCACCAGACCTTGTCGACCGGCTCGGCGGCCGCCTGCAACTCGGCCACGCCCGCCAGCCGCGCCTGCCAGCGGTGGATCGCGGCGCGCACCGCGGGCTCTTCGCGCGCGAGTTGTTCCAGGCGTCGGCGTGCGCCGCCGCGCAGCACCCCCAGCGCGTACTGCGCGGCGATGCGGTCGAGCAGGTCGGGATGGCTGGCCAGCTTCATGCCGCGCCCTCCATGCAGCTGCGCAGCCGCTCCAGGCCGCGCCGGATCCAGGACTTGACCGTCCCCAGCGGCGCGCGCAGGCGGGCGGCCAGCTCGGCGTGGCTCAGGTCCTGCAGGTAGGCCAGCATGATGGCCTGGCGCTGCGGCTGCTCCAGGCGCTGCAGGCAGCGGTTGAGCGCGCGTGCCTGCTGGCTGGCATCGGCCAGTTCCGCGGGCCCGGCGGTGTCGTCGGCCAGCCATTCGCCCAGGTCTTCGTCAAGCTCGACCGTCTGTCCGACGCGTGCCGCGCTTGCCCGGCGCAGGCAGTCCAGCGCGCGGTTGCGCACGATCGCGGTCATCCAGGTCATCGGCGCGGCCAGGTGCGGCCGGTAGTCGCCGGCGTGGTGCCAGATGCTGACAAAGCTTTCCTGCACGACATCCTCCGCCCAATCGCGCCTGCCAGTGATACGCAGCGCAAGGCCAAACAGTTTCGTCGCGGTGAGGTCATAGAGGCCGCGCAGCGCCTGCCGCTCGCCGATGGCCACGGCCTGGAGCAGGGCCGCAAGCCGCTCGGCGCCGGGCGGCGCGGCGTAGGTTTCGGCGGAAGGGGACACCGGAGAGGGGGGCACCGGGGCGTCTCGCGAAAGGGTGTTGCCGGATTATAGGCACGACCTTGCATCCGATTGGCCCCGGCGTGCGTATCAGGTGGCAGGCGCACGATGGCGGCCCCGGGCTGCGGGCCGCGGCGCCGTTGATCCCACACAGGAGAACATCATGGAACGCATGCGCACCACTGCGGTCACGACAGATCCGACCGATTCCCTTGACCGCATTGTGACCGCGCCCGATGCGCGCCGCCGCGGGCTGCTCAAGGCGCCGGGGCTGTTCGCGCTGGGCTCGCTCGCCGTCATCAGCCTTGGCGAGTCCATGCCGGCCTGGGCGCAGACCCAGTCGGGCAGCACCAGGGACGACATCAATATCCTGAACACCGCGCTGGGACTGGAATACCAGGCGATCGCGGCTTACCAGGTGGGCGCGGAAAGCGGCCTGCTGCAAAAGCCGGTGCTTGCCACCGCGGTCAAGTTCCAGGACCACCACAAGGCGCACGCGCAGGTGCTGGCCGGGACGGTGTCAAAGCTGGGCGGCACCCCGGTGGTGGCGAAGAAGGCGTCGGAATACACCTTCCCGACTGACAAGCTGAAGACCCAGGCCGATGTGCTGCGCTTTGCCGCGGGGCTGGAGAAGGGCGCCACCGCCGCCTACCTGGGCGTGCTGCCGAACTTCCACAACCGCGAACTGACCCGCGCCGCCGGCAGCATCCTCGGGGACGAGGCGATGCACTGGGCGGTGCTGCTGCACGCACTGGGTGAGGATCCGGTGCCGGGGGCGTTTGTGGGGTGAGGGGTCAGACTGGCGCCATTTGAAAGAGCTGCCGCCCGATGTGGACGCGCCCCTCTACCCCCCC
>NZ_JBYTAG010000091.1:0-21979 GCF_058787995.1 Cupriavidus sp. FW305-27 | reverse complement strand
CCTCCACCCTGGCCCCGCCACACCCCGTGAATCCCCCGGCCAACGATGCCACCAGCGCCCGGCGCAACGATTCCGCCCGCGCGCACGCCGGCGCGTTCCTGCGCGCCTGCACGCGCGGCGTGGCGGCAGCCGTGCGCCACCCGTTCTGGCGCGGGCTGGGCCGCGCGCTGGTGCGGCTGGCGCTGGTGCTGGCCGCGCTGGCGCTGGTGGCGGGCCTGCTGATCCGCTTCGTGCTGTGGCCACAGGCGTCCACCGCGCGCCAGTGGCTGGAAGAACGCGGCTCGGTGGCGCTCTCGGCCAAGGTCAGCATCGGCGCGCTCGATACCTACTGGGACGGCTGGCACCCGGCCTTCCGCGCCCGCGGCCTGCGCGCCGTGGACTCCGGACAGCGCGTGCTGCTTGCGGCCGCCACGCTCGACGGCAAGCTGGCGTGGCGCTCGCTGTTCAGCATGAACCTGCAGTTCGTCAGCCTGGGCGCGACCGGCACCGACATCCTGGTGCGGCGCACGCCCGAGGGCCGGCTGCTGGTCGGCGGCATGCTGGTGGACGCGACCGGCGGCCAGCAGGACGACGATCGCTTCCTGGGCTGGCTGATGTCGCAGGGGCGCGTGGCGCTGTCCGACGGCAAGCTGCGCTGGCTGGACGAGAAGGCACGCCTGCCCCAGCTCGATATCGGCGAGATCCGCCTCGACACCCGCCGCGACGGCGCGCGCCACACGGTGACGCTGGAAGCGCGCTCGCCGGCGCTGGGCCCGAGCCCGCTGGTGGTGCAGTCCTCCTTCAGCAACGACTACCTGCACAGCGCCGGCAACTGGCGCTACTGGACCGGGCAGGCCAGCTGGGACCTTGGCCAGCTGCAGCTGCCGGTGCTGCAGCGCTACCTGGCGATGTTCGAGCGCGTCGCCAGCGGCACCTTCAGCACCGACGGCAGCATTGAATTCCGCCAGGGCCGCATCGTGGGCAGCCAGACGCGGCTGCGCGCCAGCGGCGTCGACCTGCAGCTGGCCGGCGCCTCCGCCCCGCTGCGCCTGGCCAATGCGCAGGCCTTCCTGCTACACCGGACCGAGCGCGACGGCAGCAACCTGCTGACCGTCGACACCCTGCTCTGGCAACCCCAGCCCGCCAGCGACGACGAGGGCACCCCCGCCGACAGCACCTGGCGCGAAGGCATGCGCAAGGTCACCCTCGGCTGGGCCTCCGGCAAGGACGGCACCCTGCGCAAGTTCTCGCTCAAGGCGCCCACGCTGGACCTGAACACGCTGCGCGCGGTGTCCAGCTCGATGCCGCTGGACACCGCGGTGCTGCGCCGGCTGCGCGCGCTGCAGCCAGCTGGCCACATCGACAACCTCAACGTGAGCTGGAGCCGCGAGCGCGCCGGCATGCTCGAGCGCGGCGACGGCAAGCTGCGCTACAGCGTGCAGGGCACGCTGCGCGACGTCTCGGTCAACGGCCAGCCGGCCGTGCCCGCGGTGGACGCCAGCGGCCACCCCCGGCTGGGCACGCCTGGCTTTTCGCACCTGTCCGGCACCTTCTCCTTCGATGACCAGCAGGGCAATGCCCGCTTCGAAGGCAACGGCGCGGCACTGGTGCTGCCTGGCCTGTTCGAGGAGCCGCGGCTGCCGTTCGACCAGATCGGCGGCGAAGTGCGCTGGACCCATGCCGGAGGCAAGCTCGCGGTTACGCTGGACGGCGTGCGCTTTGCCAATGCCGATGCGGCCGGCTCGGTGCGCGGCACCTGGCGCGCAGGCGGCGACGGTGTATCCGGCATCGCCGACCTGAGCGGTGAAATGACCCGCGCCCAGGTGGCGCGCGTGCCGCGCTACCTGCCGCTGAGCATTCCGGCCGGCACCCGGCACTACTTGGCCGGTGCGCTGGCGGGTGGCGAAGCTGCCGGCGTGAGCTTCGTGCTGCGCGGCGACCTGGCGCATTTCCCGTTCCATGCCCCGCACGAGAAGGCCGGCGAGTTCCATGTCGAGGTGCCGATCGAACACGTCAGCTACCAGATCGCCCCGCACGAGACCGCCAGCGGCACCACCACCGGCGCGCAGGCGTGGCCAACCTTCACCGACATTTCCGGGCGGGTCGTGTTCGACCGCGGCGGCATGACGTTCCTGGCAAGCCGGGCCACGGTCCACGACATCCCCGGCGTCACGCTGCAGGACGTCAAGGGCCGCATCGATGACCTTGGCCCGCACGGCAAGCTGGTGATCGACGGCGGCGCCAGCGGACCGGTGCAGGGCTTCCTGCGCTACATCAGTGCTTCGCCGGTGCGCGAATGGACCGGGCACGTGGCCGATGCGGCGCAGGCCCACGGCAACGGCGAGCTCAGGCTCAAGCTCGACATGCCGCTGGAACACGCCAATGCCGCCAAGGTGGACGGCCGCTTCCGCTTCCCCGGCAACGATGTCGTGCTCAGCCCGCAGCTGCCGCAACTGGGCCATGCCAACGGCACCATCACATTCAATGAACACGGTTTCGGGCTGGAGAACATGCGGGCCCGCTTCCTCGGTGGCGAGATCCGGCTCGGCGGCGGCACCCAGCCGGACGGCGCCACGCACGTCACCGCCAGCGGCAGCGTCTCGGCCGCCGGGCTGCGCGAGGCCGCCGCGGGCTCGGCGCTGGCGCCGGTGGCCGCGCGGCTCGAAGGCAGCACCAGCTACAGCGCCGTGATCGCCACGCGCGAGCGCCAGCTGCAGGTGCAGTTGAGCTCCGAACTCAATGGCATGGCGATCGGCCTGCCCGCGCCGCTGGCCAA
Organism: Cupriavidus sp. FW305-27; assembly: GCF_058787995.1. Taxonomy (NCBI): domain Bacteria; kingdom Pseudomonadati; phylum Pseudomonadota; class Betaproteobacteria; order Burkholderiales; family Burkholderiaceae; genus Cupriavidus; species Cupriavidus sp. FW305-27. The sequence goes on along the minus strand of NZ_JBYTAG010000091.1, from coordinate 19,224 downwards.
GGCCGCGGCGCAAGACCTGGCGCTGCGCGCGGACCTGCGCCCGGCCAGCGCCCCGGACCGCGCCGGCACCAGCGAGCTGGTGCTGCAGCTGGGCCATGCGCTGAACGCGCGCTACCTGCTGCGCCGCGACCAGGGCGGCGGCATCGACGTGCTCGCCGGCGCCATCGGCATGCAGCAGGCGCCGCCGCCGCCCGCGGCCGGCGTCAGCGCCGCGGCCACCTTCGACCAGCTCGATATCGATGCATGGCGGGCGGCCTTCGGCGGCGGTGCCGGCAGCGCGGGCCCCGCCGCGGCGCCCTCACCCTTCCTGCCTGGCCGCATTGCGCTGCGCGCGCGCACGCTGCACGCCATGGGCCGCACGCTCGACGAGGTGGTGCTCGACGCCAACCGCGAAGCCGGCGGCTGGAACGCCAGGATCGACTCGCGCCAGGTGGCCGGCGCGGTGCAGTGGCGTCCGGCCGGGCCCTCGGCCACCGGGTCGCTGCAACTGCGCCTGGCGCGCCTGAACGTGCCCGATGCCAGCGACGAGCGCAACGTGGTGGACGCGCTCGCCAGCAGCATCGACGAGCTGCCCGCGATCGACCTGGTGGTCGACCAGTTCATGCTGCGCGGGCACGACTTCGGCAAGCTTGAAGTCAAGGCCCATACCGGCACCAGCTCCGCCGATCCGGTCTGGACCCTGGAAAAGCTGCAGATCGAGCAACCCGGCGCCACCCTGACCGGCAGCGGCAGCTGGCGCGTGCCGCGCCAGCTGCGCGCCGACGCCAATGCCGAGCGCCGCACCCTGTTGTCCTTCAGCATCGACGTGCGCGATGCCGGCGCCACGCTGGAACGGTTGGGGCTGGCGCACACGCTGAGCGACGGCAAGGGCAAGCTCGAAGGCCGCGTGGCCTGGCGCGGCTCGCCGCTGTCGATCGACTACCCGACGCTGTCGGGCAAGCTGTCGCTGGACCTGGAGAATGGCCAGATCCTGAGCGTGGAGCCCGGCGCGGCGCGGCTGCTGGGCGTGCTCAGCCTGCAAGGCCTGCTGCGCTTTGCCATGCTGGACTTCCGCACCCTGTCGGGCCGCGGGCTGGTGTTCGACCGCATTGCCGGCACTGGCACGATCGAGAACGGCGTCGGCACGATCCAGGACTTCGAGCTCAGGAGCCCGCAGATCATCGCCAGCATGAGCGGCACCGCCAACCTGCTGCGCGAAACGCAGGACCTGCGCGTGGATGTGGTGCCACGCATCAACGCCACCTCCACCTCGATCGCGGCCGCCTTTATCAACCCGGTGCTGGGAATCGGCACGCTGGCCGCGCAACTGCTGTTTGCCGACGAGTTCTCCAAGGTGTTCACCCAGCACTACCGCATCAGCGGCAGCTGGGCCAACCCGCAGATCGGCAAACTGGAGGACAATAAGGCGCAAGCCCCGACCTTCCAGAACCGCGCGGACCCCGCCCTCCCGCGCTGAGGAAAACAACGCCGCCTATGACTGCAACCGCCGCCTCCGCCCCGTTCCGCGTTGCCGCCGTCCAGACCGTGACCGGCACCTCGCTCGATGCCAACCTGGCGCGTGCCGACGCGCTGATCGCCGAGGCCGCAGCCGGCGGCGCGGCACTGGTGCTGCTGCCCGAATACTTCTGCATGATGGGCCGCTCCGAATCCGACAAGGTGGCCGTGCGCGAGCATGACGGCGACGGCCCGGTGCAGCAGTTCCTGGCCGATGCGGCACGCCGCCACGGCATCTGGCTGGTCGGCGGCACGCTGCCGATGTGGTGCGACGACCCGGCGCGCGTGTACAACACCTCGCTCGCCTTCAACCCGCGCGGCGAGCGCGTGGCGCGCTATGACAAGATCCACCTGTTCGGCTTCACCCGCGGCACTGAAAGCTACGACGAGTCGCGCACCATCCTGGCCGGGCGCACGCCGGTCAGCTTCGACGCGCCCTGCGGCCGGGTGGCGATGTCGGTGTGCTACGACCTGCGCTTCCCCGAGCTTTACCGCGGACTGGCCGCCGGCGACGGCACCAGCTTGATTCTGATGCCGGCCGCCTTCACCTACACCACAGGGCAGGCGCACTGGGAGATCCTGCTGCGCGCCCGCGCCATTGAAAACCAATGCTATGTGCTGGCCGCGGCACAGGGCGGCAAGCATGAGAATGGCCGGCGCACGTGGGGCCATTCGATGCTGGTCGATCCGTGGGGCGAGGTGCTGGCAACGCTGCCTGAGGGCGAAGGCGTGGTCGGCGGCGTGATCGATCCCGCGCGCCTGGCCGAGGTCCGGCAGAACCTGCCGGCACTGCGACACCGGGTGCTGTAGCATGTACGCAATCGCGGCAGCCTTCACCGGCTCCCGCCCGGAGAATTTTTTGCCGCGCCGGCCGCAAGCCGGCGCGTCCCCAGGAAGAAAGGACATCTCATGAACGCCGGCGATCTCGGAATCCGCAACCTGGCCACCGCGCAGCAACTGCTGCTGGCACCGTACGGCCTGGACGAGGCCAAGCTCCAGCGCGTGCTGGCCGATATCTTCACGCACAAGGTCGACTATGCCGACCTGTACTTCCAGTACACCCGCAACGAGGCCTGGAGCCTGGAAGAAGGCATCGTCAAGTCGGGCAGCTTCAGCATCGACCAGGGCGTGGGCGTGCGCGCGGTCTCTGGCGACCGCACCGCCTTCGCCTATTCGGACGACATCAGCCTGGCGGCGCTGTCGCAGGCCGCGGCGGCCACGCGCACCATCGGCCGTGCCGGCAACGGCCGCGTCAAGGTGGCCGGCGAGCTGGCCACGCACGCCGGGCGCAACCTGTACGCGCCCAACGACCCGCTCGACTCCATGAGCGCGGCCGAGAAGGTGGCGCTGCTTGAGCGCGTCGAGCGCATGGCGCGCGCCAAGGATCCGCGCGTGGTGCAGGTGATGGCAGGCCTGGCCGGCGAATACGACGTGGTGCTGGTGGCGCGCAGCGACGGCGTGATCGCCGCCGACGTGCGTCCGCTGGTGCGGGTCTCGGTCACGGTGATCGCCGAACACGGCGGGCGCCGCGAGGTCGGCTCTTCCGGCGGTGGCGGCCGCTATGCCTATGGCTACTTCACCGACGAGCTGCTGCAGAAATATGTTGACGAGGCCGTCTCTTCGGCCCTGGTCAACCTGGACGCGCGCCCGGCCCCGGCCGGCTCGATGACCGTGGTGCTGGGCCCGGGCTGGCCCGGCGTGCTGCTGCATGAAGCCGTCGGCCACGGCCTGGAGGGCGACTTCAACCGCAAGGGCTCGTCGGCCTTTGCCGGCCGCATGGGCGAACGCGTCGCGGCCAAGGGCGTGACCGTGGTCGACGACGGCACGCTGGCCAACCGCCGCGGCTCGCTCAACCTGGACGACGAAGGCAACCCGACCCAGTGCACCACGCTGATCGAGGACGGCATCCTGCGCGGCTATATCCAGGACACGCTCAACGCGCGCCTGATGAAGATGCCGGTCACCGGCAACGCGCGCCGCGAAAGCTATGCCGCGCTGCCGATGCCGCGCATGACCAACACCTACATGCTCAACGGCGACAGGGATCCGCAGGAGATCATCGCCAGCGTCAAGCGCGGCCTGTATGCAGTCAACTTCGGCGGCGGCCAGGTGGACATCACCAACGGCAAGTTCGTGTTCTCGGCGAGCGAGGCCTACATGATCGAGGACGGCAAGATCACCTACCCGGTCAAGGGCGCGACGCTGGTCGGCAACGGCCCGGAATCGCTGAAGGATGTCACCATGATCGGCAACGACATGCGCCTGGACTCGGGCGTCGGCGTGTGCGGCAAGGAAGGCCAGAGCGTGCCGGTGGGCGTGGGCCAGCCGACGCTGCGCATCGAGAACATGACGGTGGGCGGCACCGCCTGACCAGTCCGGCGATGACGAAGACGGGACCCTGCGGGGTCCCGTTTTTCACGGGATCGCCCCGGCCTTACGGCCGCACTTCATACACCAGGTTGAACGGCGTCTGCGCCGCGCGGCGGAAACTGCTGAAGCCGGCCTGCTCAACCACTGCGCGCATGCGCGCCTCGCCCGCCTGCGCGCCCAGGCACAGGCCGACTTCCTGCGCGCGCGACGCTGGCGTGCAAATGAAGGTGGACGCGGAATAGAACACCCGGCCCAGCGGGTTCAGGTTCTGCTCCAGCGTGTCGTTGGCAAACGGTTCCACGATCATCCAGGCGCCATCGGCACGCAGGGTCTCGCGCACGTGGCGTGCCGCGCCGACCGGATCGCCCATGTCGTGCAGGCAGTCGAATACCGTCACCAGGTCATAGTCCTTGCCGCCGTAGTCCTTGGCGGTGGCCACTTCGAAGCGCACGCGCTCGGTCATGCCGGCGCGGCGCGCGGCTTCGGCCGCATGGCGCACCGAAGGCTCGTGGTAGTCGAAACCGACAAAGCGCGAGGCCGGATACGCCTGCGCCATGATGATGGTCGACGCGCCGTGGCCGCAGCCCACGTCCGCCACCGATGCGCCCGCCTTGAGCCGCGCCTCCATGCCGTCCAGCGCGGGAATCCATTCCGAAACCAGGTGCGCCGCGTAGCCCGGCCGGAAGAAGCGCTCGGTGCCGTGGAACAGCGCGGGATCGTGCTCGTGCCAGCCCAGCCCGCGGCCGTTGCGGAAGATATCGATCACCTTCGGGATGGCGCGGAACTGCGCCACCGCGATCTGGAACGCGCCCGGGATGAATGCGAGGCTGCCCTCCTGCGCCAGCGCATAGGCCTGCTCTTCGTTCAGGCTGAACTGCCCGGTGGCCGGGTCATAGTCGACGTAGCCGCTGGCCGCCTGTGCCGACAGCCATTCGCGCAGGTAGCGCACGTCTGTATGGGTCTTTGCCGCCAGCACTTCGGCGGTCATTGCTTTTTCCGCCATGGCCTTGTACAGGCCGAGTTCATCGCCCACCACCACGGTCGCGGCATGCATCACCGCGCCGATATCGTTGACGAATTTTTCCATGAAGGCATTCAGCCTCGCTTCATCGACGCTCATGATGCACCTCCCCGTGCTCACTGCTCCCCGGTTCCAATATAGCCCCGGGTATGTCGGGGAAAGCCGAAAAGCAGTGGCGGGACAAGGCTTGGCAAGGCGCCGGGAGATGCGTACGCCAGCGCACCGCATGGCCTCGTCGACACTTGCCAATTCTGGCAAAAGGCGCTATAAAGATGCTTCGCGGCGCGACAGGCAACTGACGCACGCCGAAAATTGACCGGCCGGCGCGCAATTTCCTGTCTTTCTGCTACGCAGTGCAGCATAAATTCGGCGCTCACGACGATAATCGATTCAAGCTGACCCAAGCCAAAGCCTTTTTCCGCCATGTCCGCTAAGTTTTACTTTTACTTTTTTAGCGATCTCACACCGCTGGCGGATAGGGAGGGACGGCTGTAGGCAGCGCCCCGAATACAAAAAAGACCGCCAGCGACCCTGGCGGTTTTTTTATACCTGTTTGTTTCCCCACCCACTAACGACCTCACAAGAATCCCGGAGCCATCATGCTGAAGAACACCGACGACCTGCGCATTCGCGAACTCAAGGAACTGCTGCCGCCCGCGCACCTGATCCGCGAGTTCGGCTGCTCCGAACAGGCTTCGGACGTGATCTACGGCGCGCGCCAGGCCATGCACCGCATCCTGCACGGCATGGATGACCGCCTGATCGTCATCATCGGCCCGTGCTCGATCCACGATACCCGCGCCGCGCTGGACTACGCCAAGCTGCTCAAGGTCCAGCGCGACCGCTTCGCCGGCGAGCTGGAAGTGGTGATGCGCGTGTACTTCGAGAAGCCGCGCACCACGGTGGGCTGGAAGGGGCTGATCAACGATCCGCACATGGATGGCAGCTTCAAGATCAACGATGGCCTGCGCACCGCGCGCGAACTGCTGCTGAACATCAGCGAGATGGGCGTGCCCACCGGCACCGAGTACCTCGACATGATCAGCCCGCAGTACATCGCCGACCTGGTCAGCTGGGGCGCGATCGGCGCCCGCACCACCGAGTCGCAGGTGCACCGCGAGCTCGCCTCGGGGCTGTCGTGCCCGGTGGGCTTCAAGAACGGCACCGACGGCAACGTCAAGATCGCGGTCGATGCGATCAAGGCCGCGTCGCAGCCGCACCATTTCCTGTCGGTGACCAAGGGCGGCCACTCGGCGATCGTGTCGACCTCGGGCAACGAAGACTGCCATGTGATCCTGCGCGGCGGCAAGGCGCCCAACTACGACGCCGCCAGCGTGCAGGAAGCGTGCGACGCCATCGCCAAGGCCGGCCTGGCCTCGCGCCTGATGATCGATGCCTCGCACGCCAACAGCAGCAAGAAGCATGAGAATCAGATCCCGGTGTGCGAGGAGATCGGCCGCCAGATCGCCAGCGGCGACCAGCGCATCATCGGCGTGATGGTGGAATCGCACCTGGTGGCGGGCCGCCAGGACCACGTCCAGGGCCAGCCGGTCGAGCAGCTGACCTACGGCCAGTCCGTGACCGATGCCTGCATCGGCTGGGACGACTCGGTCAAGGTGCTCGAGGGACTGGCCGAATCGGTGCGCCAGCGCCGGCTGGTGTCGGGCAGCGGCAACTGATAGCGCCGCGGGGCCAGGGCCCCGCGCTCGCGCACACAACAAAAAAGCCGCTTCCAGGGAAGCGGCTTTTTTGCATTGGCGCGGCGGCGGCCGCGCGTTCTTACTTCTTCAGCACCAGGTCGCCAGGCAGCGACTCGATGTAGGCGGCCATGTCCTTCAGCTCCTTGCGGGTGAACGGGCGCGGCTTGCCGTCCTTGTCGGTCACGGCCGGATTGGCGTTGACCTGGCCCGCCATGATGGCATTGGAGCGGCCCACCAGCGGGTTGCCCGACACCTGGTACGACGCCAGCGCGTGGTACAGGTAGTCGGCGTGCTGGCCCGCCAGCTTGGGGTAGTCCGGCGAGATCGGGGCGTTCATGCCCGCGCCGTGGCAGGCCACGCAGGCACCCTTTTCCACCAGCGCCTTGCCGGCGGCAAGGTCGGCGGCCGAGGCCGGCATCGCGGCAGCACCCAGCACGAGTGCGCCGAGCGCGAACGAAAGCGTCTTGAGCGTATTCATGAGGGGTCTCTTACTTGAGGGAATTGTTCTGCGTGCCGGCCTTCTGCTGCGAGTAGTAGGCCGCCACGTTGGCGATGTCCTGCTCGGTCAGCGTCGCGGCGATGCCGCGCATGGTCGGGTGCTTGCGCTCGCCCTTCTGGTAGGCCTTGAGCGCGTTCTCGATGTACTTGGCGCTCTGGCCGCCCAGCAGCGGCACTTCATAGATTTCGGGGAATGACGCACGGTAGCCCGGAATGCCGTGGCAGCCGATGCACATTGCAACCTTGTCCTTGGCAGCGTCTCCATTGCCCTTGACTTCCTGTGCCTGCGCAGCCGTTGCAGCCGCGCCCAGCACCACCATCGTGAGGAGCTTTTTCATTGTCTTTGCGGATTGGAAGTTAAACCGTGTGACCTGCCCTGCCGGGCGGAGACGGTTTCAGAATGCTGCTGCGGGGAAAACCAGGGCAGCCGGAGGGATTGCCGAGGTGCAACCCGCCAGACATGTCGCATCCGGTCTGTTGCCGGGATGTGGAACACCATTCTGGAACCACCTCTCGCAATCGCCGCGACCCGGAAGGGCCGCTGGGACTTCTGAACGCGGACTGCCGGATGCTGGGAGAACTGGACGTGGGGGCGCGTCAAACCGCCGCATTGTACCGCAGCCGGCACCTGCCAGTCCAGCAACCGGCCCGGGCCGCCGGCGGCCTGTCAGCGCGCCCCAACACGAACCGCAAAGGTCTTTTATACTGGCTGATCCCGGGAATCTGCACGACCGTTCGCGAATGCTGCCGCCAGCAGCGCGCGGGCGCCCTGCACCGGACCCTGTTTCCATAATGAAAGCGCGCATGACAGCGCGAAGAGACCGCGCCAAGCACGCCAACCCGGCCCTCGATCCGAGGCCGTCACCTCAGGTTGCCTCATGTCAAACATCGCCAACGCTTCCGCCCAAGCCTCCATCGCCCAGCAGGCCCGTTTCGAGGGCACCGACCAGTATGTCGCCACCGACGACCTCAAGCTGGCCGTCAATGCCGCGCGCACGCTGCAGCGCCCGCTGCTGATCAAGGGTGAGCCCGGCACCGGCAAGACCATGCTGGCCGAGGAAGTCGCCGCCGCGCTGGGCATGCCGCTGCTGCAGTGGCATATCAAGTCGACCACCAAGGCGCAGCAGGGCCTGTACGAGTACGACGCGGTGTCGCGCCTGCGCGACTCGCAGCTGGGCGACGACCGCGTCCACGACATCCGCAACTACATCGTCAAGGGCGTGCTGTGGCAGGCCTTTGAAGCCGACGAGCAGGTCGTGCTGCTGATCGACGAGATCGACAAGGCCGACATCGAATTCCCCAACGACCTGCTGCGCGAACTCGACCGCATGGAGTTCTACGTCTACGAGACGCGCGAACTGGTCAAGGCGAAGCACCGCCCGCTGGTGATCATCACCTCGAACAACGAGAAGGAGCTGCCCGACGCCTTCCTGCGCCGCTGCTTCTTCCACTACATCAAGTTCCCCGACGCCGACACCATGCAGCAGATCGTCGACGTGCACTACCCCGGCATCAAGCGCGAGCTGGTGGCGGCCGCGCTGGAATCGTTCTACGAGATGCGCAACCTGCCGGGCCTGAAGAAGAAGCCGTCCACGTCCGAACTGATCGACTGGCTCAAGCTGCTGATGGCCGAGGACATCCCGCCCGAGGCGCTGAAGAGCCCGGACAAGAAGGCCGCGATCCCGCCGCTGCATGGCGCGCTGTTGAAGAACGAGCAGGACGTGCACCTGTTCGAGCGCCTGGTGTTCATGAACCGCGCCAACCGCTGAGGCATTGCCCGCCATGACTGCGTTCGTCAAACCCGTCACCCTGGTGGGCCGGCACGTCACGCTGGAGCCGCTGCGCGCCGAGCATGCCGAGGGCCTGCGCAACGCCTGCGCCGACGGCGAGCTGTGGAAGCTCTGGTACACCAGCGTGCCCGCGCCCGAGCGCATGGAGGCCGAGATCGCGCGGCGCCTGGCGCTGCAGGAACAGGGCTCGATGCTGCCGTTCGCGGTGCGCGATGCCGCCGGCGAGCTGGCGGGCATGACCACCTACATGAATATCGACGCGACCAACCGGCGTGTGGAGATCGGCTCCACCTGGTATGCGCGCCGCGTCCAGCGCACGCCGCTGAACACGGAATGCAAGCTGATGCTGCTGGGCCATGCCTTCGACCATCTCGACTGCATCGCCGTGGAGTTCCGCACGCACTGGATGAACCAGCAGAGCCGCGCCGCCATCGCGCGCCTGGGCGCCAGGCAGGACGGCGTGCTGCGCAACCACCAGCGCATGCCGGACGGCTCGTTGCGCGACACCGTGGTGTTCTCGATCATCGCCAGCGAATGGCCGGCCGTGCGTCAACACCTGCAATTCCAGCTCGACCGTCCGCGCTGAAGCGGCCGCCGACTGATAGCGAGGCATCATGCTGATCGATTTCTTCTTCTCGCTGCGCCACGCCAAGCTGCCGGTCTCGGTCAAGGAATACCTGACCATGCTGGAAGCGCTCAAGGCGCAGGTCATCTCGCCGTCCATCGACGAGTTCTACTACCTGTCGCGCATGACGCTGGTCAAGGACGAGAAGCACTTCGACAAGTTCGACCAGACCTTCGCCGCCTACTTCAAGGGCGTCGAGAGCCTGGTCGACTGGAAGTCCGACATCCCGCTCGACTGGCTGCAGAAGACGCTGGAGCGCGAACTCTCGCCCGAGGAAAAAGCCAAGATCGAGGCCATGGGCGGCCTCGACAAGCTGATGGAGCGCCTCAAGCAGCTGCTCGAGGAGCAGAAGGAAAAGCACGAGGGCGGCAACAAGTGGATCGGCACCGGCGGCACCTCGCCGTTCGGCCACGGCGGCTACAACCCCGAGGGCATCCGCATCGGCGGCCCGTCCAAGGGCAACCGCACCGCGATCAAGGTGTGGGAGACACGCGCCTACAAGGACTATGACGACCAGGTCGAACTGGGCACGCGCAATATCAAGGTGGCGCTGCGCCGGCTGCGCCGCTTTGCGCGCGAAGGCGCCGACACCGAGCTGGACCTGGACGACACCATCCACTCCACCGCGGCCAACGCCGGCCTGCTCGACATCAAGCTGCGGCCCGAGCGCCACAACAAGGTCAAGGTGCTGATGCTGATGGACGTGGGCGGCTCGATGGACGACCACATCAAGCGCGTGGAAGAGCTGTTCTCGGCCACCAAGACCGAGTTCAAGCACCTGGAATACTACTATTTCCACAATTGCCTGTACGACTACGTGTGGAAGAACAACCGCCGCCGCCACGCCGAGAAGCTGGCCACGTGGGACCTGCTGCACAAGTACACGCCCGACTACAAGATCATCTTCGTCGGCGACGCCACCATGAGCCCGTATGAGATCCTGCAGCCGGGCGGCTCGGTGGAGTACAACAACACCGAAGCCGGCGCGGTCTGGCTGAACCGGATGACCGAGCAGTTCCCGCACTTCGTCTGGCTCAACCCCGAGCCGGAAGGGCTGTGGCAGTACCGGCAGTCGATCACGGTCATCAACCAGCTGATGAAGGGACGGATGTATCCGGTGACGCTGGCCGGGCTGGAACAGGCGATGAAGGTGTTGTCGAAGTAAGGCAGCGCTGGCTGCTGAAGCGCGTAAGTGGCGGCATCGACATGCCGCCTTTTTTCATGGGTCAGTCCACGGTGATGCCCGCCTGCCGGATGAACCTGCCATAGCGCGCGCGATCCACGTTCTGCCGCTCGGCAAACGCCTGGATGCTCAGCGGCGCCACGGCGCCGCCCAGCTTGTTGACGTTTTCCTGCAGCTGCGCGCCGGCGAGCGTGCGGTTGATCTCGCGGTTCATGCGCTCGACGATGGCCGGCGGCGTGCCGGCGGGCGCATAGACGCCGAAGGTCGAGTCGCCGTCCACGTCCTGCAGGCCGGCCTCGGCCAGCGTCGGCACGTCCGGGTATTGCGCCGCGCGCTTGGCGCTGGCCACCGCCAGCAGCCTGAGCTTGCCGCTGGCCACGTGCTGAAGGCCGGGGCCGGGATCGAACATGAACTGCACCTGCCCTGCCAGCAGGTCGCTCAGGGCCGGGGCCGCGCCCTTGTACGGCACGTGCACGGCGTCCAGCTTGCCGGCGCGTTTGAACATCTCGGCAGCGATATGCGGCGTGCTGCCGTTGCCGGCCGAGCCGTAGCTAAGCCTGCCCGGATGCTCGCGCACATAGGCGATGAACGCTTCCAGCGTCTTCGCCGGCACCGACGGATGCACCAGCAGGTAGACCCGCACCAGCGCCACCGACGCGACCGGGGTCAGATCCTTGATCGGATCGTACGGCATCTTCTTGTAGAGGAAGGGATCGATCGCCACCGCGCCGCCCGAGGTCAGCAGGAAGGTATAGCCATCGGCCGGCGCCTTGGCCACGGCATCGCCGCCGACGATGCCGTTGGCGCCGGGGCGGTTGTCGATCACCACCGGACGCTTCAGCGCCTCGGACAGACCGGGCGAGATGCCGCGCGCCAGCGTATCCGCGGCCCCGCCGGCCGGGAAGTTGACGACCAGCCGGATCGGCTTGTCCGGCCACGGCTGCGCGGCGGCCGGCGCGCTCACGCCAGCCAGCAGGCCCGGCGCGCACAGTGCGGCGCAAAGGGCGCGCGCGATACGGTGGGGGAATCGCATGATGGTTGTCTCCTGTCTTAGGTTTTGCTGCTGCCTGCCGCAGCGTTCTGGGGCGCCACTCAGAACGGATATTGCCGTGGCGTGGTCTGCACCGTGATCCAGCGCAGCTCGGTGAAGGCATCGATCCCGGCCTTGCCGCCGAAGCGGCCATAACCACTCGCCTTCACGCCGCCGAACGGCATCTGCGCCTCGTCGTGCACGGTCGGGCCATTGACGTGGCAGATGCCCGATTCGATGCGGCCGGCGACCCGCATCGCGCGCGCCACATCGCCGCCGAACACGGCCGCCGACAGCCCATAGGCCGAATCATTGGCGCAGGCAATGGCCGCTTCCACGCCATCCACGCGCACCACGGCCTTGACCGGCCCGAACGATTCCTCGCGATAGATCTCCATGTCCGGCGTCACGTAATCCAGCACCGTGGCCCGCATCAGCGTGTCGGCCGCCTTGCCGCCGCAGACCAGCCGCGCGCCCTTGGCCAGCGCGTCGTCGATCATGGCGTTGCAGCGCTCGACGGTGCTCATGTCGACCACCGAGCCCAGCACCGCCGGGCCGGTGCGCGGATCCGCCAGCGGCAAGGCGCCGGCGCGCGCGGCAAAGCGTGCCACGAAGGCGTCCGCGATGCTGGCATCCACCACGATGCGCTCGGTGGACATGCAGATCTGGCCTGAGTTGGCGAAGGCGCCGAAGATGGCACCGTCCACCGCGGCGTCCAGGTCGGCATCGTCCAGCACCACCAGCGGCGCCTTGCCGCCCAGTTCCAGCACCGCGGGCTTCAGGTGGCGCGCGCAGGCCTGCGCGATCAGCCGCCCCACGCGCGTGGAGCCGGTGAAGTTGATGCGGCGCACTGCCGGGTGGGCGATGATGGTCTCGACCACGGCGGCGGCATCGGCCGGGGCGTTGGTGACAAAGTTGACCACTCCCGCCGGGAAGCCCGCCTCCGCCAGCGCATCGACGATCAGGCCATCCGTGGCCGGACAGATCTCCGAACCCTTCAGGATGACCGTATTGCCGCACGCCAGCGCCGTGGCCACGGCGCGCACGCCCAGGATCACCGGTGCGTTCCACGGCGCGATGCCCAGCACCACGCCCGCGCCCTGCCGCACCGCCATGGCCAGGCTGCCCGGCACGTCGGAGGGAATCACCTCGCCGTTGATCTGCGTGGTCAGCGCAGCGGCCTCCTGCAGCATGCCGACGGCAAGTTGCACATTGAAGCCGGCCCACATCGCCGACGCACCGGTCTCTGCCGCCATCGCGGCGGTGAGCGCCCCGGCCTTGCCTTCAAGTGCCTGCGCCGCGCGCATGAGCAAGGCGCGCCGTTCGCCCGGCCCGGTGTCGCGCCAGGCCGGGAAGGCGCGCGCGGCAGCGTCGGCAGCGGCCAGCGCATCGGCGGCGGTGGCTGCCGGCGCCCGCGTGGCCACGCTGTGGTCAAGCGGGTTGCGGCGCTCAAAGGTGGCACCGTTGGCGGCCTGCGTGCGCTCGCCGTTGATCAGCATGGTGATGCTTTGCATCCTGGAGTCTCCTGGAAGGGGTACTTCGTCTGTCGTCTGTCGTCTGGCGCCGCGGCTCAGGCCACCTCGATCTCCACCACGGTCGGCACACGCATCCGCAGGGCTGTCGCCAGCGCTTCGCGCAATGCGGCAGGATGAGCCACTCGCGCCGCCTCGCAACCATGCCCGAGCGCAATCGACACGAAATCCAGATCGGGCAAGGCCGTGCCGACCAGCGGATCATCGCTGCCAAAGCCGAAGGTCGGCGCAAACTCCTGCAGGGCGGCGTAGCGCCGGTTGTTGAGCACAATGAACGTGATCGGCAGGCCCAGTTGCGCGGCGCTCCACAGCGCCTGGATCGAATACATGCTGGAGCCGTCGCCGACCAGGCCGATCACCTTGCGCCCCGGCTTGCCCAGCGCGACGCCCACTGCCGCGGGCAGGCCGTAGCCAAGCCCGCCGCTGCACATCGTGTAGAAGGTCTCGCTGCGCAGGATGGGCAGGTGGCGATGCATCACCGGGCGCGCGCTGGGCGCTTCCTCGACCACGATGGAATCAGGGTCGCGCAGCTCCGCCAGCGTCTGCAGGACATAGGCGACGCTCATCGGCATGCCGGGCTCGGCGCGCGGTGCCGGCACGCGCGGGCGCGGGGCTTCGCGCCGCGGCGGCGCCGGGCGCGCCAGCAGGTCGGCCACGCCCTGACGGATGCTGCCGACTGCGGCAGTGCCCACCGGGGCCCATGCGGCGATATTCGGATCGTCGATCAGCTGCACCACCTGCGCCCCGGGCGGCGCATGGGGGCCACCCCCCTCGACGTGATAGGTGAAGGCTGCCGCCCCCAGCGCGAACACAAGGTCGTGGCCCGTGAGCAGCCCGACGATCTTCTCGCGCATCGCCGGCAGGAAGCCGGCAAACAGCGGATGGTCTTCCGGAAAGCCGCAGCGCCCCGACATCGGCGCCACCCACACCGCCGCCTGGTGCCGTTCCGCCAGCCGCACCACATCGTCCCAGGCGCCATCGCGGTCCACGGCCGCGCCCACCACGAACGCCGGCCGGCGGCTGGCATCGAGAGCGTCGCCGATCTGCGCCAGCAGTGCCGGCTGCACGCGGCTTTCAGTGCTGACCGTGCGCGGCAGCACCGGCTCGCACGGCCGGGCCCAGTCATCGGCGGGAATCGAGATCAGCACCGGCCCGCGCGGCGGCTGCATGGCGATGTAGTAGCCGCGCGCAATCGCCAGCGGCACGTCTTCGGCCCGCGCCGGCTCGCAACTCCACTTCACGTAGGGCTTGGGCAGCTCGGTGGCCTGGGCAGAGAACAGGAAGGGTTCGAACGGCAGGATCGAGCGCGCCTGCTGCCCGGCAGTGATCACCATCGGGGTGCGGTTCTTGTGGGCGGTGAAGATGCTGCCCATGGCATGGCCGACACCGGCCGCCGAGTGCAGGTTGACGAAGGCCGCATTGCGGGCGGCCTGGGCATAGCCATCGGCCATGCCCACCACCACGGACTCCTGCAGGCCGAGGATGTAGCGGAAGTCGTCGGGAAAATCGAGGAACAGCGGCAGCTCGGTCGAGCCGGGATTGCCGAAGATGGTGGTCATGCCGAACGCGCGCAGCAGGTCCAGCACAGCGGTGCGCACGGTCGTGGGAGTGGCGGAGGCGGAGGCGGCAGGCGTGGCGGAAATGGCCATGGTCGTGGAGGCTCCAGTGCGGAATCAGTGACAAAGCTTGCGGACCAGTATGGACAATCAGGCCTTGCCCAGAAATTGCCGTTTTGGGGCAAAGTCATTACGATTCGGCATGACCCTCGATCTGCGCCAGCTCCTTGCCTTCCTTGCGGTGTGCGAACACGGCAGCCTGGGCCGCGCCGCCGCACAGCTGAACCTCACCCAGCCGGCACTGAGCCGCACCATCCAGCGGCTGGAAGCCCAGCTGGACGCGCCACTGTTCGAACGCTATGCCACCGGCATGGTGCTGACGGCCTACGGCGAGGCCCTGCTGCCGCACGCCAACCTCTTGCGCCACGAGGCCGAGCACGCCACCGAGGCCGTGCGCGCGCTGCGCGGGCTGGCCGCCGGCACCATCCGCGTGGGCACCGTCGCCAGCGTCGCCAGCGTGGTGCTGCCGGAGGCGATCGAGGCGGTGCTGGCACGCTGGCCTGGGCTGCGCGTGCGCATTGTCGAAGGGGTGGGAGATTTCCTGGCCGATGCGCTGCTGCGCCGCGAGATCGACCTGGCCATCGGCATCGCCCTGCCGGAAAACGAGGAAATCTGCGCCGTGGCGGATGTTGGCTGGAGCGACAGCAGCTTCGTAGTCGCCGCCGCCGGACATCCGCTGACGGGCAGGACGGCGCTGCGGCTGGCGGATACCGCCGCTTGCCGCTGGGTCATGCCGCCGCGCGGCACGGCGCCCTTCGACGAACTGCAGCGGCTGTTTGCGCGCGCCGGGCTGCCGCCGCCGGACATCGTCGCCGAAACCCGCTCGATCATTGCGCTCAAGGCGCTGGTGGCACGCGCGGGCTTCCTCAGCTGGATGGCTGCGCCGATGTACGAGGCCGAGCAAAAGGCCGGCATGATCCTGCCGCTGCCCATTGAAGGCGCCCAGGCGCCGCGCCGGCTGGCGGTGTACCGGCGCCGCCAGGGCATCCTGCCGGCGCCGGCGGCGAAGCTGCTGGAGCAGTTGCGCCGGTTGACATCGGACGTGGGCTGAACGTCAGGTGGGCCGCGCCAGGTCGGCCCCTTCCATCACCCATGCGCGGAACGTGCGCAGCGCCGGCAGGTGCTGCTTCTGCTCCGGATAGCACAGGTAATAGCCCTTCTTGGCCAGCACCTGGGCCGGATGCGCCACCACCAGCGCCCCGGTGGCCAGCTCTTCCTCGATCAGGCAGCGCGGGATCAGCGCGATGCCCAGACCCGAAAGCGCGGCCTGCGTGAGCAGCGAGAACTGGTCGAAGCGCGCGCCGCTCCAGGCCTCGCGGGTTGGCACCCCCAGCGTGGCGAACCAGTCGGGCCAGGCTTCGGGCACGGTGGTGTGGTGCAGCAGCGGATAGCGCAGCAAGGCAGCGGGCGTGGGCGCAACGCCGCCGGGCTCGGACGCCAGCAGGCCCGGACGGCACACCGGCAGCACCTCGCGCCCGGTCATGTAGTCGGCCAGGCTGCCGGGCCAGACGCCGTCGCCGAAGCGGATCGCGGCGTCCAGGTCCGGCTCGGAAAAATCGTAGCCCTGCGCGTGCGGCACGAATTCGAGCTTCACCTCCGGATGGCGCGCGAAAAACTGCGGCAGGCGCGGGATCAGCCACTTGGCGCCCAGCGTCGGCATGCTGGCGATATGCAGCACGCCGCCCCGCCCCTGCCGCGCCATCAGCTCGACGGTGGCGGCCTCCAGCTCGTTCAGGCTGGGGCCGATGCGCTCCAGGTAGCGCTCGCCCGCGGTGGTCAGCATCAGGCGCTGGCGCACGCGCTGGAACAGCTCCACGCCCAGGTAAGCCTCCAGGCTGCGCACCTGCTTGCTGACCGCGCCTTGCGTGACATGCAGTTCACGCGCGGCTACGGTAAAACTGTTATGGCGTGCCGCGGCCTCAAAGGCCTGCAACTCGGTCAGCGACGGACATAAGCGTCGCATAAATCACCTCTAATTCACGACCAAATGGAATGAGCTAAGGATTTTATTTCGTTTGCGGCACGCTTGCTCGGGCGCGCAGAATCGTGAAATCCACTTTATTCCTCCCCTCGCCCTGGATCCCCCCATGCAACGTCGCCATCTTCTCCGCCTCCTGGCCACCGCTTCGGCCGCCGCCGCTGCCGGCATCTCCTTCAGCGCCATGGCCCAGGCCGGCTATCCGACCAAGCCGATCACGCTGGTGGTGCCCTTCCCCGCCGGCGGCACCACGGACATCGTCGCGCGCATCGTCGCCGACAAGCTCGGCCAGCAACTGGGCCAGGCCGTGGTGGTGGACAACCGCGGCGGCGCCGGCGGCAGCATCGGCACCGCTTTCCTGTCCAAGGCGGCGCCGGACGGCTACACGCTGGGCATTGCCACGGCCTCGACCCATGGCATCAATCCGGCGGTCTACCCGCGCCTGTCCTACGATGCAACCAAGGACTTCACAACCATCACCAACCTGGCCTCGGTGCCCAACGTGATGAGCATCAACCCGGCGGTCAAGGCCACCGACATGAAGTCCTTCATCGCGCTGGCGCAGTCGCAGCCCAACAAGCTGGCCTATGGCTCGGCGGGCAACGGCAGCGTCTCGCACATGATGGGGGAACTGTTCAAGATGAGCAGCAAGACCGAACTGCTGCACGTGCCCTACAAGGGCGTGGGCCCGGCGCTGAACGACGCGCTGGCCGGCCAGGTGCAGGTGCTGTTCGACAACCTGCCGTCGTCGCTGCCATTCATTGAAGGCGGCAAGCTGCGTGCGCTCGCCGTGGCAGCGCCCAAGCGCGTGGCCGCGCTGCCCAACGTGCCGACCTTCGCCGAGCTGGGCCTGGGCGAGGTCAACGACGCCGCCTGGTTCGGCCTGATCGCGCCGGCCAACCTGCCGGCGGATATCCAGACCAGGCTCCACACCGCCGCGGTCAAGGTGCTGGCACTGCCGGAAGTGAAGGCCAAGCTCGAGAAGCTGGGCGCGACCCCGGTAGGCGATACGCCGGCGCACTTTGCCGCCCAGATCAAGAGCGAAGTGGCCAAGAACAAGCGCGTGGCCGCCGCCGCCAGGATCTCGCTCGACTGACTTTACGGCAACACCATGACCGACACCGACCGAACCACCGCGGACAGTCCGTTCTACCTGTACCAGCCCGAGGGCGAGCCCGCGGCGCTGTTCCTGGACTCGCCGCACAGCGCGACGACCTACCCGACGGACTTCCGCCCCGACCCCGCCCTGCCGCTGCCGCTGCTGCGCCAGGCCGAAGACACCTTTGTCGACGAGCTCTACGCCGGCGCCCCGGCGCGCGGCATCGCGCTGCTGTGCGCGGGCTTCCCGCGCAGCTACCTGGACGCCAACCGCGCGCTGGAAGAAATCGACGAAGCCCTGCTCGACGCACCCTGGCCCGGCGCCCGGCAGGAGACCGCCAAGACCCGGCTGGGCAAGGGCCTGGTCTGGCGCGTGCTGGACACCGGCGAGGCCATCTACGACCGCAAGCTGAGCGTGGAAGAAGTGCAGGCGCGCATCAACCGCTGCTACCTGCCCTATTATGCGCAGCTGCAGAAGCTGGCCGACCGCGCCGTGGCCAGCCACGGCAGCGCCTGGCATATCAACTGCCATTCGATGCCGAGCCACGCCGCGCCATTCGCCACCGAGTTCCCGGGGCTGGAGCATCCGGATTTCGTGGTGGGCGACCGCGACGGCACCACCTGCGACAAGCGCTTCACCGACCGGGTCGAGGGCGTGCTCAAGGAGATGGGCTACGACGTCTGGCGCAATCACCCGTACAAGGGCGTGGAGATCGTGCGCGTGGTGGGCCAGCCCCAGGCCGGCTGCCACAGCCTGCAGCTGGAGGTCAACCGCAAGCTCTACATGGACGAGGTGGGCCTGACGCATACCGCGGGCTTTGCCAGGCTGCGCCATGACCTGAACCTGCTGCTCGACGAACTGCTGCGCTTTACGCGCTCGATGCCGTCGCGCGTGGCCTGACCCGGGCCGGGGCTGCGCCACGCAGCCCCGCATAAGCTGCGGGTTCACCGCAGTTGTGCGAGACAGGGGATTCCTGCTAGAGCACAAGTCACTTGTTGCACGACATCATGCGTTAGAAGAATGGGTAACAAGATTTAGGAACTTTGTCAGATAGGTTTCCTCTATCATGGCATTCCTTTGCGAACCCATCTTGCCTGCCGGCCCTACGGCGCCGCGGGCAAACCGAAGAACGCACACACCGCTCACACCGTGATCCGACGAATCTCCGAACTGCTCGGCAGCCAGCTCCGCATGGTGGCTGCCGCAGTGGCCGGTGCGATCGCGCTGGCAGGCTGCGCCAATATGCCGGCCGATGATGCCAGCGCCGGCCCGGCACCTGCCCCGGCAC
>NZ_JBYTAG010000090.1:0-22347 GCF_058787995.1 Cupriavidus sp. FW305-27 | reverse complement strand
CCCATGATCCCACCCGTCAGCACCCTCCACGGCCGCCTGAAAATGCAGCACCTGCGCCTGCTGCTGGCGGTGGAGGAGCGCGGTTCGCTGCGCCAGGCCGCCGAGGCGCTGACGCTGACGCAGCCCGCGGTCAGCAAGATGCTGCAGGACATGGAGGACCTGCTCGGCGTGCCGCTGTTCGAGCGCCATGCGCGCGGGCTGCGGCCCACGCGCTTCGGTCTGGCGGCCACGCGCTATGCCCGGCTGGTGTTTGCCGACATGGGCGGGCTGCGCGATGAACTGGTGGCGCTGGAGTCCGGCAAGATCGGACGCGTGCGGGTCGGGGCGGTGATGGCGCCTACACCGGGGCTGCTTGCCGACGTGATCCGGCAGCTCAATCGCGATCATCCGCGGCTGGAGGTGGCGGTGCACGTGGAGACCAGCGATGTGCTGATGCCGCAGCTTGAGCGCGACCAGCTCGATATCGTGCTGGGGCGCGTGCCGGATGGCTGGGACAGCAGCGGGCTGGACTTCGAGCAACTGGGCGACGAGGGCCTGGCCATCGTGGTCGGGCCGCAGCACCCGCTGGCGCGGCGCCGCAAGCTGTCGTTCGAGGAACTGACGGGCTACCCGTGGATCATGCAGCCGCGCCCCAGCCCGATGCGCGCGCTGATCGACCGCTCGTTCGAGGATGCCGGCGTGCCGGCGCCGCCGTCGACCATCGAGACCGCGGCGGTGCTGATGACCACGTCGTTGCTGGCGGACAGCGAACTGATCGCGGTGCTGCCGGAGTCGGTCGCCGCCTACTACGGCAGGCTTGGCGCGCTGGCGGTATTGCCGCTGCCCCTGCCGCGCAAGCTGGGGCCCTATGGCATCGTCACGCGGCGGGGCCGCCCGCCGACGGCATCGATGAGCCTGCTGATCGATGCGTTGCGGGCATTGTCGAGGTGAGCCTCAGCCGGGCATCCCCTGCAGCTTGCCGTCGAGGCGCCACGCGTGGCGTTGCGGGCTGTCCGGGCGCAGCGACGCGGGCAGCAGGCCGGGCGGCATGTCCTGGTAGCTGACCGGGCGCAGGAAGCGCGCGATGGCCAGGCTGCCGACCGAGGTGCTGCGGCCGTCGGACGTCGCCGGCCACGGCCCGCCATGCACCATCGCATGTCCGACCTCCACGCCCGTGCCGAAGCCATTGACCAGGATGCGTCCCGCCAGGCGTTCCAGCGCTGGCAGGAAGGTGCGGGCGGCGTCGTGGTCGGCATCCTCGATATGGAGCGCGGCGGTCAGCTGCCCCTCCAGCGCGTCGATGACGCGCCGCATCTCGGTGAGGTCGCGGCAGCGCACCACCAGCGAGGCGGCGCCGAAGACTTCGTGGCGCAGCGCTTCGTTGGCCAGGAAGACATCGGCGTCGGTGGCGAACAGCGCGGCCTGTCCCTGCGCAGCCGATCCCGCCGCGCCGCGCGCAACGGTCTGCACTTGCGCATGGCTGGCGAGCGTATCGACGCCGGCGCAATAGGCACGATGGATGCCGGGCGTCAGCATGGTCGCAGCCGGCAGCGCCCCCAGCCGCGCCGCCGCGGCCTGCAGGAAGCGCTCCAGGTCATCCCCCGCAACCGCCAGCACCAGGCCGGGGTTGGTGCAGAACTGCCCGGCGCCCAGCGTCAGCGAATCAGCGAACGCCGTGCCGATGGCTTCGGCGCGATTGGCCAGTGCGTGCGGGAACAGCAGCACCGGGTTGATGCTGCTCATCTCGGCAAACACGGGGACCGGTTCTGACCGTGCCGCCGCGATCGCCATCAGCGCCATGCCGCCGGCGCGTGAGCCAGTGAAGCCGACGGCCTTGATGCGCGGATCGGCCACCAGCCCCTGGCCGACCTCCAGCCCGGCATCGAACAGCAGCGAGAAAGTCCCTTCGGGCAGGTCCATGTCGTCGACGGCCTTGCGGATGGCGCGGCCGACCAGCTCCGATGTGCCCGGGTGCGCCGGATGCGCCTTGACGACGACCGGGCAGCCCGCGGCCAGGGCCGAGGCGGTATCGCCGCCGGCCACCGAGAATGCCAGCGGGAAGTTGCTGGCGCCGAATACTGCTACCGGCCCCAGCGCGATATGGCGCAGGCGCAGGTCGACGCGCGGCAGCGGCTTGCGTTCAGGTAGCGCGGGGTCGACGCGCAGTTCAAGGAAGTCGCCCTGGCGCAGCAGGCTTGCGAACATGCGCAACTGCCCCACGGTGCGGCCGCGCTCGCCTTCGATGCGCGCGCGCGGCAGGCCGGATTCGGTGGTGCAGCGGTCGATCAGGGTATTGCCCAGCGCCAGGATGTTGGCGGCGATGGCTTCGAGGAAATCGGCGCGCCGCTCGGGCGTGGTCTCGCGGTAGGCGTCGAATGCCTGCCATGCCAGCGCGCAGGCCTGGTCGAGCTGCGCGGGCGTGGCGCCGCCGAATGCCGGTTCGAGGGCGGCTCCGGTGGCAGCGTCGATGGCGTGGATGGTGCCGTTGCCGCCGCGTTCCGCGCGGCGGCCGATCAGGAGTTCGCCTGAAATTGTCATGCCTTGTCCTTTCGATGAGATCAGCGGGCCCAGCGCAGCACCAGCGGATCGAGCCGGCGCGCAATCTTCAGCAGCCCTTCGCGGGTGGCCGGGTGCATCGGCTGCAGCGGATGACGCACCGCGTCCGATGCGATCACGCCGCCTGCCTGCATCAGTACCTTGCTGGTGGCCAGCCAGCCTTGCCGGTTTTCATAGTTGATCAGCGGCAGCCATTGCTGGTAGCGCTGCGCGGCCAGTTCGGCGTCGCCGGCCTGCCACGCATCGAGGATCTGGCGGATGCCGTCGGGGAAGCCCGCGCCGGTCATGGCGCCGGTGGCGCCCGCTTCCAGGTCGGCCATCAGCGTGATGGCCTCTTCGCCGTCCCAGGGGCCGACGATGGCGTCGCCGCCCAGTTCGATCAGTTCGCGCAGCTTGGCCGCGGCCTGCGGCACTTCGATCTTGAAGTACGACACATTGCCGATCTCGCGCGCCATGCGCGCCAGGAACGGCGCGCTCAGGGTGGTGCCGCTGACCGGCGCGTCCTGGATCATGATGGGAATGTCGATGGCATCCGAGACCGTGGCGAAGAACTCGTAAATGCTGCGCTCGGGCACGCGGATGGTGGCGCCGTGGTAAGGCGGCAACACCATCACCATGGCCGCGCCCGCATCCTGCGCCGCGCGGCTGCGCTCGGCGCACAGGCGCGAGCTGAAATGCGTGGTGGTGACGATTACCGGCACGCGGCCGTCCACGTGTTCCAGCACGGTCTTCATCAGCACGTTGCGCTCGTCGTCGCTCAGCACGAACTGCTCGGAGAAGTTGGCCAGGATGCAGATGCCGTGCGAACCCGCATCGATCATGAAGTCGATGCAGCGGCGCTGGCCGTCGAGGTCGAGGCCGCCCTGCGCGTCGAAGACGGTGGGCGCTACCGGGAATACGCCGCGGTAGACGGTGGGGGATGGGGTGCGGGTCATGGTCTCCTCCGGCTGCTTGTGAATTGGATCGGGCCAATATACGAGCCGCCTTCCGGGCTGTATATTGAAACCTTTCCATCTGGTGATCGCTTTTGCGACTCACAGATTCCTTCATGAAATCCACCCTCGACGCCCTGACCGGCCGGTTGCGCATGAAGCAGCTGCAACTGCTGATCGCGCTGGACGAGCATTCCTCCCTGCACCAGGCCGCCGCGGCGATGGCGATGACCCAGTCGGCGGCCAGCAAGTCGCTGCAGGAGCTGGAAGGCATGCTGGAAGCGCCGCTGTTCGAGCGCTCCAGGCGCGGCATGCGTCCCAATGCCTTCGGCCATTGCGTAATCCGGCACGCACGCCAGCTGGTGGCCGACCTGGGCGCCATGTGCGAGGAGGTAGCGGGCATCCGCGCGGGCAGCGGCGGGCGCGTGGCCATCGGCGTGATCATGGGGGCGGTGCCGGAGGTGCTGGTGCCGGTGCTGGCGCGGCTGCGCCAGGCGCAGCCGGAGCTGGCGCTGGAGATCATCGAGGACACCAGCCTGCGCCTGCTGGGGCTGCTCGACGACGGCCACCTCGACCTGGTGATCGGCCGCTCGCTGGTCAGCGATGAACCGGCCCGCTACCACTACCACCCGCTGGGCGATGAGCAGGTCGCGGTCGTGGTGGGCCATGCGCATCCGGCACCGCGCGCGCGCGCGATGGGGTTTGCCGACCTCGCAGGTTATCGCTGGATCACCTATGCAGGCCATATGCCGATGCACGCGCTGCTGCAGCGCGAGCTGGACCTGGCCGGCATGAGCTTTCCCGCCAATGCGATCTCGACCTCGTCGGCCTTCGTCACGGTGGCCATGCTGCAGGGCGACCCCGGGCTGGTGTCGCTGCTGCCGACCGGCGTGGCGGCGATGTTCGTGCGCCAGAAGATGCTGCGCATCCTGCCCGTGCGGCTGCAGTCGCGGCAGCAGACTTTTGGCATCGTGACGCGGCGCGGCGGCGCCTTGTCCGCGGCGGCGCGACAGCTGGTCGCGATCCTGAAGGCATTGCCGCGCACTGCGCAGCAGGCGGCTGCCGAGGTATAACGCCAGGTGATCGCCAGTTCAAAAAACATCAGTAGTGGCGAATCACTGATGCTCCTATAGTCTGCCCATCCGCGCCGCAGAGCCGGACAGCAAAACGACGGAGACAGCAATGAAGACATGGATCGCCGGCGCACTCGCCGGCCTGGCCACGGTGGCGGCAGTAACGGGCAATGCCTGGGCGCAGGACACACGGCCGGTGCGGCTGATGGTGGGTGCAGCGCCCGGCGGCGGCACCGACGTGATGGCGCGCATCGTCTCCGACAAGCTCGCCGCGCAGCTGAAGCAGCCAGTCGTGGTGGACAACCGCCCCGGCGCGTCCAACACCATTGCCGCGGATTTGACCGCCAAGGCGGCGCCGGACGGCAATACGCTGCTGATGGGCGTGGTGACCTCGCAAGCGATCGCGCCGCACCTGCTCAAGCTGCAGTTCGATCCGCTCAAGGACCTGGCGCCGGTGGCGCTGGTGTCGTCGGTGCCCAATGTGCTGGTGGTCAACAACCAGGTGCCGGCACGCGACGTCAAGGCGCTGGTGGCGCAGATCCAGGCCAACCCGGACAAGTTCCGCTACAGCTCGTCCGGGGTCGGCAGCACCCAGCACCTGGCCGGCGCGTCCTTCGCGCGGCAGATCAAGGGCAAGCTGCTGCACGTGCCGTACAAGAGCAGCAGCAGCGCGCTGGTGGACCTGATGGGCGGGCAGGTGGACATGAGCTTCGAGACCATGCCGTCGGTCATCAGCCATATCAAGGCCGGCAAGCTGCGCGCGCTGGCGGTCACCGCGGACCAGCGCTCGGCGCTGCTGCCCAACGTGCCCACGCTGGCTGAAGCGGGCGTGCCCGGCATCCAGATGAGTGCATGGTACGGTGTCTATGCGCCGGCCGGCACGCCGCCCGCGACGCTGCAGAAGCTGGGCAGCGCGCTGGCCACGGTGATCAGGGACCCTGACACCGTGCGCCGGCTGGCCGATGTGGGCGCGGTGCCCGGCGCGCTGACCGCGGCGCAGTTCGATGCCTTCTCGCGTGCCGAGTATGTGCGCTATGGCAAGCTGATCGCTGAACTGGGCGTCAAGCTCGACCAATAACAACCCCGGAAGTCCAATGAATTCCCGTCCAAGAATCGCCATGGTGCTGGGCGACCCCGCCGGCATCGGCCCCGAACTGATCGCCAGGCTGCTGGCCGACCCCGCGACCGCCGCGCCGGCCGAGATCCTGTTGATCGCCGACCGCGACGAATGGCGCCACGGCATGCGGATCGCAGGCGTCGAGCTGGCGCTGGCCGAGACCGATGCGCCCGCCTTTGCCGACGATGGCAAGCCGCGCCTGTACCACTGGCAGCTGCCGGAGCGCCCGGCGTATGCGCGCGGCCAAGCCAGTGCCGAGGGCGGGCGCTACAGCCTGGGCACGCTGGCGCTGGCACTGCAGCTGGCGCAAGCGGGCCAGGCCGACGCGATCCTGTTCGGGCCGCTCAACAAGAGCTCGCTGCACGCCGCCGGCATGGCGCACAGCGATGAGCTGCACTGGTTTGCCGAGCAGCTTGGCTGCCACGGCAACTTCTGCGAGTTCAATGTCCTGGACGGGCTGTGGACCTCGCGCGTGACCTCGCACGTGGCGCTCAAGGACGTGCCGGCGATGATCACGCAGGAACGCGTGGGCGGCGCCATCGACCTGATTGACCAGGCCCTGCGCCGCGCCGGCATGGCGCGCCCGCGCATCGCGGTGTGCGGCCTGAACCCGCACAACGGCGACAACGGCGCCTTCGGCCGCGAGGAGATCGACGTGATCGCCCCGGCCGTGGCCGCGGCGCGTGAGCGCGGCGTGGCGGCAGACGGTCCGTTCCCGGCCGACACCATCTTCCTGAAGGTGCAGGGCGGGCCGTCGCAGCGGCAGTTCGATGCTATCGTCACCATGTACCACGACCAGGGCCAGATCGGCATCAAGCTGATGGGCTTCTCGCGCGGCGTGACGGTGCAGGGCGGGCTGCCGGTGCCGATCACCACGCCCGCGCATGGCACCGCGTTCGACATCACGCAGCAGGGCCGCGCCGATCCGGGCGCCACGCTGCAGGCATTCCAGATCGCCTGCCGCATGGGCGCGCAACGGCGCGCCACAGCCTAGCCACCACCTTCACCACACCGAATCCAGCAAGACCGCCCCCGGCGCGGCCGGGGAGCGTTCGCGCCAACGCATCGCCATCAGGAGCTGAACATGAAGATCACCAACGTCCGCGCCCGTGTCTTTGAATGGAAGGGCAAGACCGTGCCGCCGCAGGCGCATTTCTGCACCAACGCCACCGACATCCTGTTCGAGCGCGGCGACGCCATGGGCTCGTTCCGCTTCCACGGCTGGCTGGTGGTTGAAGTGGAAACCGATTCCGGCCTGGTCGGCATCGGCAACTGCGCGCTGGCGCCGCGCGTGGCCAAGGAGATCGTCGACCAGTACCTGGCGCCGGTGGTGATCGGCCAGGACCCGTTCGACAACGAATACCTGTGGCAGAAGATGTACCGCCGCACCCATGCCTGGGGCCGCAAGGGCATCGGCATGGCGGCGATCTCGGCGGTCGATATCGCGCTGTGGGACCTGATGGGCAAGGCGGTTGGGAAGCCCGTGTTCAAGCTGCTGGGCGGGCGCACCAAGGAAAAGATCTGGTGCTACGCCTCCAAGCTCTACAACAATGACGACCGCGACGCGTTCCTGGCAGAAGCGCAGCACTACCTCGACCAGGGCTTCACCGCGATGAAGATGCGCTTCGGCTACGGCCCCAAGGACGGCCCCGCCGGCATGCAGAAGAACATCGAACAGGTGCGCCTGCTGCGCGAGCTGGTCGGCGACGGCGTCGACATCATGCTGGAGTGCTACATGGGCTGGACCCTGGAGTACGCGCGCCGCATGCTGCCGCGCCTGGCCGAGTTCAACCCGCGCTGGCTGGAAGAGCCGGTGATCGCCGACGATATCGAGGGCTATGCCGAGCTGAAGAAGGCGAGCCCGTTCCCGATCTCCGGCGGTGAACATGAATTCACCTCTTACGGCTTCAAGGACCTGCTCGAGCGCCGTGCGGTGGACGTGATCCAGTACGACACCAACCGCGTCGGCGGCATCACCGCGGCGCAGAAGATCAACGCCATGGCGGAGGCCTGGTCGGTGCCGGTGATCCCGCACGCGGGGCAGATGCATAACTACCACCTGACCATGGCCTCGACGGCTTCGCCGATGTCGGAGTACTTCCCCGTGCACGACGTCGAGGTGGGCAATGAGTTGTTCTACTACATCTTCAAGGGCGATCCGGCGCCGGACAACGGCTACCTGCAGCTCGACGACAACCTGCCGGGGCTGGGCCTGGAGCTGAACGAGGAGTACTTCAGCCAGTTCGACATCATCGGCTGACGGGACAGTTGCCGGGTTCTGCCCAGCCGGGCAGCGCGCCATGTTTCACGACAATGCGCGCTGCCGCTTCAAGGCCGCCTCTTCTTCCACTCATAGTCCGGTGGCGGGTCGGCCGCGCCGGCCCGGCCCACGGCGTTGGGATTCTCCGAGCACAGCGTGACAAAGCTCACCGGCTCGCCCGCGTGCTGGCGCTGGCGCAGCGCCTCGGTAAAGTGCAGGGCCTCACGCATCGCATCGCTTGGGAATGACTGCGCGTGGGGGCTGAGCCCGGTGCCGTCGGCTTCGGACCAGTAGACCATATACATAAGGCTTCCTCTTCGTTGCGGCAGGCAATTTTGCAGGATCCCGCAACCTTCGTTCCCGGCGCCGGGAGTGTTGCATGATGGCGCGGGAGGCAGGCAAGGCACGCCGGTTGCAATCCCTGCAGCCACGCTTTGCAAGCCTTGGCATGCGGCGGCACAATGATCGCTTCCCGACACCTTGCCGGCGCTGCGCCGACGCCGACCGCCTGCCGCGCCGCCTATCATGCCCGATCTTGCGCTGATCCCCGCCACGGCTGCCGATGCCGACCGGCTCGCCGCCATGCACGCCGCCAGCTGGCAGCACACCTATCCCGGCATGCTGCCGGCTGCTTACTTGCGGGACCAGGCCTACCCGGAACGGCTGGCCGCCTGGCGCGCCCGCATGCACAACGGCGCAGACGGCCCCGTGGAAGTCACGCTGGCCATGGTCGACGGCGAAGCCGCTGGCTTTGCCTGCCTGCTGCCCGAGGCGGAGCCCCGCTTCGGCATCTATCTCGACAACCTCCACGTGCTGCCGGCTTTCCACGGCCAGGGCCTGGGCAAGCGCTTGCTGGCCCACTGCGCGCAGCGCGTGGCCGCGCACTGGCCCGGGCGGCCGCTGTTCCTCTATGTGCTGGAAGCCAATACGCAGGCGCGCGAGTTCTACCAGCGGCTGGGCGGCGAGGAATCCGAGGCGTTCGAGGATGATTTCCACGGTCCGGACCTGCGGGTCATGGTCCGCCGCGTGACCTGGCCGGACGTGGCGGCGCTGGTCAGGCGCCTGGGCTGACCAGGGCAGCGCGTCCGGGTCCGTCGCCGGCAAAACATTCCCACAGGAGTCGCTTCCGATGCTGCAAGCCATTGCTCTCGTTGTGCCAAGCAAACCATGCCGGGCATTGGCCGGTGCCGCCATCGCCACGGCAGTGCTGGCCGGTTGCGCCAGCGCACCCGACACGCCTTCCGCCGCCAGGGCGGTGGAGGCGGCGGCTACGCCGGCCCAGGCGAAGCCGCACTGGCAGCGCGTGCACCTGGGCACGGGCGCGGGCTATGACTTCCCGGTCTACGCCAACCATCCGCTCGACCAGGACCTGTCGCGCATCCGCGAGGTGGTGTTCGTGCAGCACGGCCTGCAGCGCAACGGCGATGATTACTACGCCGCCGGTGCTGCACTGCTCAAGGCCAGCGGCCGCAATCCGGACGAGGTGCTGCTGGTCGCGCCCAACTTCCCCGGCACGCCAGACCACGGCAAGGGCTTCGACGGCATGCCGCAATGGTCGGTGCAGGGCTGGATGAGTGGCGAGAACGCGGTCAACGCGCCGTTCACGGTCAGTTCACTGCAAGTCCTCGATGACATGATGGCCTTCGTCACCGACAAGGCGCGCTTGCCGCGGGTGGCCAGGGTGACCGTGGCCGGGCATTCGGGCGGCGCACAGATCGTGCATCGCTATGCCGTGCTGAACAATGTCGACGAGCGCATCCGCGCGCGCGGCATCGACCTGCGCTATGTGGTGGCCAACCCCTCGTCCTACCTGTACTTCACGGCGGTGCGCCCGGCCGGCGCGGACGGCCGCTCGTTTGCGCCTTACGACAAGGCAGTGTGCCCGGATTACGACAAGTACCGCTATGGCATGCAGGACATCGTGCCCTACGCCAAGGGTGCCAATGGCCAGTCGCTGTACCAGCGCTACGCCGGGCGTCAGGTGACCTACCTGGCCGGCACGGAAGACAACGACCCCAACCACCGCGTACTGGACAAGGCGTGCGGCGCTGAGGCCGAAGGTCCCACCCGCCTGCAGCGCGCCCGCGGCTACCTGCGCTATGAGCGCTACCTGGCCAGCCCCGGGCTGGTGATCCGCCACCAGGCCTATGAAGTGGTGGGCGTGGGGCACGACCAGGCACGCATGTTCGGATCGCAATGCGGTGCCAGGGCGGTGTTCGACATGGCGGAAACGGCCAACCCCGACGGCGCCGCCTGCCGCGCGCCGCAGCTCTGATTCCGCCGGCCAAGAAAAAACCCGCGAATCTCGCGGGTTCAAGTCCCTGCCCGCAGGAACGGGCTCGGAGGAGACAACCACAGGGAAACGGTTACGTGCCCGGTCAGCCCAGGCTGAATTTGACAACCTGTTCTTCGACGCCGACAAAGCGCACCAGCTGGCGTAGCCCGCTGGCGTATTCCTTGATATGGTGCCCGTCCGGCGTATCGGGCAGGCGGTAGTAAATGGGCGCCTTGTCGCGCATGGGCGGCAGGATGCCGATCGGGAGTTCGACGGCGTCGGCTTCCCAGGCCACGTCGCGCTCTTCGGCAAGCAGGATTCTTCCGGTCATGGACACTCTCCAGGATTGCTGCAAGGTGCGGCCGGGGGCGGGTATGCGCTCGCACTGGATTTTCAATGTATGGAATGTATTGCATCCAACGCAGAAATGCCATTCAGCGTTTTTTAATTCTGTCTGCCAGGAAATTTCCAAAATGACAAATTTAACGAATGTATGGCATCTGCTGGCGACGCCGGTGACGACATCGCTGAGGGTGCTGCGCAAGGCCGGCATTGCGATACCATAGCGCCAGCCCCGCGAAGTGCGGCTACCGGCGCGTCCCGGTTCCGGGTCTGCCGCATCCGCTTCCAACCATTTTCCATCGCCCCCCGACGGGCCACTGCCCAGACGCATGTCGACCCAGCACGCCTTGTTGATTTCCCTGATCGAAAAACCGTCGTCCGGTTATGACCTGGCGCGGCGCTTTGACCGTTCCATCGGCTATTTCTGGCATGCCACGCACCAGCAGATTTATCGCGAGCTGGGGCGGATGGCTGACAGTGGCTGGATTGCCGCGGATGAAACCGAGGCGGCGGAAGGCGAGGCCGGTGGCGGCGACCGCAAGAACCGCAAGAAGGTCTACCGGGTGTTGCCGGCCGGCCGTGAAGAACTGGCACGCTGGGTGCTGACCCCCGGCGCCAGCCTGGACCAGCGCGAGGAAATCCTGGTCAAGCTGCGCGCCGATGCGGTGATCGGGCCGCTTGGCCTCGGTGACGAGATGCGTCGGCTGATCGCGCTGCATCGGGCCCGGCTGGAGACTTACCTGGCCATCGAGCGGCGCGATTTCTCGACGCCGGACATGGACCGCGCGCAACAGCTGCGCTATGCGCTGCTGCAGCGCGGCATCCGCTTCGAGCAGGACTGGGTGGCCTGGGGCGAGGAACTGCTGCCGCTGCTGTAGCCGCGCCCGCTTGGGCGGCGGCTACGGCCTGCCAGGCCAGCTGACCGGCTGCGTCAGGCCAGGTCGACGGCGCGCGTGCCGGCCTGCTTGGCCTCGCCCAAGCCCAGCCGGCGGCGTGCCAGCGCATATTCCTCGGCAAAGCGGCGCACCAGCTCGCCTGCGGGCACCACGCGCTTGATTGCGCCCACGCCCTGGCCGGCGCCCCAGATGTCCTTCCACGCTTTGACGCTGGTGGAGCCGAAATTCATCTTCGACGGATCCGATTCGGGCAGCGCGTTCGGGTCCAGGCCGGCGCGCTCGATGCTGCCGCGCAGGTAGTTGCCGTGCACGCCGGTGAACAGGTTGGAGTAGACGATGTCGTTGGCGGTGCTGTCGACGATCATCTGCTTGTAGCCGTCCTGTGCGTTGGCTTCCTGCGTGGCGATAAAGGCCGAGCCGATATAGGCCAGGTCGGCGCCGGCGGCCTGCGCGGCCAGGATGGCGTCGCCGCTGGAGATCGAGCCCGACAGCAGCAGCGGGCCGTCGAACCATTCGCGGATCTCGTGCAGCAGCGCGAACGGCGACAGCGTGCCGGCATGGCCGCCGGCCCCGGCGGCAACCGCCACCAGTCCGTCCGCACCCTTCTCGATGGCCTTGCGTGCGAAGGTGTTGTTGATCACGTCGTGCAGCACGATGCCGCCGTACGAGTGCACTGCGTCGTTGACTTCCTTGCGCGCGCCCAGCGAGGTGATCACGATCGGCACCTTGTAGCGCACGCACAGCTCCAGGTCATGTTCAAGCCGGTCGTTGGACTTGTGCACGATCTGGTTGACGGCGAAAGGTGCCGACGGGCGGTCCGGGTGCCTGGCGTCGTGTTCGGCCAGCTCGGTGGTGATGCGGTCCAGCCATTCTTCCAGCTTGGGTGCCGGGCGCGCATTCAGCGCGGGGAACGAGCCCACCACGCCGGCCTTGCACTGGGCGATGACCAGGTCGGGGTTGGAGATGATGAACAGCGGCGAGCAGACCACCGGCAGCGACAGCCGGTTCTGGAGTTGGGCGGGAAGGGCCATGGGTGAAGTCTCCTGGGTATTTCGGTAAGGCGAAAAAGCGGTGCTGCGAAACAGGGTTGCGTCAGGCCGCGCCGGTCAGCACGTCCTTCTGGCTGGCCAGGCGCGCGCCCATGGCGGCGGCCAGCGCCTCCAGGCCCGAGCGCGGGCGCACCATGACTTCGAACTCGGCAATGCGGCCGGCGTCGTCGAAGCGGATCATGTCGATGCCCTTGAGCGCCTTGCCGTCCACGGCCGCGCTGAATTCCAGCACCACGCTGTGGCCGTCCTCGCTGACAAAGCTGCGGTGGTAGCGGAAGTCCTGGAACACCTGGTTCACCGTGGTCAGCACCAGCCCAATCGCGGCGCGGCCGGGATAGGGGGTGTGCGCGACCGGCGAGCGGAACACCACCTCATCGGCCACGATGGCGTCGAGCCCGGCCATCGAACCGTTGGCCAGCATCTGGTGCCAGGCTTCAAGTGAGGCCTGTGCGGCGGGAATCAGGTTGGTGGTGGTCACTTCGGTCTCCTTGGCTGGCGTCAGTGCGCGGCGTCTTGTTGCGGGGGTTTTATGCAACCAGTTGCATAGTGAATGGAAAGGTAGCATGCGCCGGGGCACCGTGCAAGCGATGCGGGGGCCAATGGTGCCGGCGCCCCGCCGCGCAGTGACGGGTTGTCTACAATAGGCGGGATCCCAACCCCGCACGCCGGCCCCCGGCAGGAGAGTCAGTGACCACTAAGCCCTCCGCTGCCCATCCTGAACAGGCGGCCTTGTTCGATGCCGACCTGGCCGCCTGGCGCGACCATCCGGAGCGCGCGTTCGACGGCTGGCTGGCACGGCATGGCTTCCGGCACGGCACCAGCGTGGTGTACCGCGCCATGTGGGGCAAGCTGCTGCGCTGGTCGGCCGAGCGCGGGCTGCCGCCGCTGAGCTGGTCGGCGGAGCAGATCGGTGAGTTCCTGGACGCGCAGCAGCTGCACAAATCGCACCGCTATCGCTATACGCGGCTGATCGAACGGGTGTTCCATCACCTGGCGCGGCTGCGCGAGGGCATGCACAACCCGGCCAGCCAGGCGGTGCGCGCCCATCTTGCCGACGGCGAGAACGATCCCACCGCGTTCCTGCTGCCGG
The DNA here is from genome assembly GCF_058787995.1 of Cupriavidus sp. FW305-27. Classification (NCBI taxonomy): domain Bacteria; kingdom Pseudomonadati; phylum Pseudomonadota; class Betaproteobacteria; order Burkholderiales; family Burkholderiaceae; genus Cupriavidus; species Cupriavidus sp. FW305-27. Next base: position 8,778 of record NZ_JBYTAG010000090.1, on the reverse strand, counting down.
GCGAGCGCGACCTGCTGGTGGCGCGGATACTTGGCCCGGCCGGCATGCCGGCCGGCGACACGCGCACCGCGGCATCGCCCACCCAATGGAAGCGCGCCCGCGATGTGGCCCTGCTGGCGGTGCTGCTCGGCGGCGGCCTGAAGGTAGGCGAAGCGCGGGCGCTGCGGGTCGATGCCATCGAAGCCGGCGCCCCCGGCCGGATGGCGCTGCGCATGGTCCGCGCGGACAACGGCCGAGCCTATACCGTGCCGCTGTTCAGCCTGGCCCATGCGCCGCTACGGGCCTGGCTGGCATTGCGCGAAGCCTCCGGCACGCTTGGCGGCCTGGTGTTTCCCGCCATGCCGGCGGGCCGGCCGATGCATGCCGCCTCGGTCTACCGGCGCGTGGAGATCCTGCTGGACGAGGCCGGCGTGCTGGCCGGGCGCAGCGAACGCGCGTCGCCGCAGACGCTGCGCAATACCTGCGCCGCCATGCATTTCGAGGCCGGCACGGCGCCGGCCGAGGTGGCGCAATGCCTGGGCATGCGCGACCCGGAGTCCGGCTGGCGGCTGCGCGCCGCCTATGAGGCCTGGCAGGCGCGGGCGGGGCTGGTGGCGGAAGTGCCGGGAAGCCGGGTCTAGCCCCGCGCGCCGGGCCGGCTGCCCTGGGCGCATCGGCAGATCGTGGATAATAAGCAGCTTCGCCGGCCTACGCGGCGGAAAGAGGTGCTTGCGCCACGTTTTGAATCCGCCAGGCCAAGGCCCGGCCCTGAATCGAATTCCGACACCGATTTTCCATGCCTGAAACCTTGCTCCTGACCGGTGCCACCGGCTATATCGCCTCGCATACCTGGGTTGCACTGCTCAATGCCGGCTACCACGTGATCGGCCTGGATAATCTTTGCAACAGCAGCCCGGTGGTGCTGGAGCGGCTCGCCACCATTACCGGCAAGACCCCGCATTTTGTGCAGGGCGACGTGCGCGACCGCGCATTGCTGGACCGGCTCTTTACCGAACACCGCATCAGCGGGGTGATTCATTTTGCCGCACTCAAGGCAGTGGGCGAATCGGTGAGCCAGCCGCTGGAGTATTACAGCAACAACCTGGGCGGGCTGCTGACGGTATGCGCGGCAATGGGCGCGGCCGGGGTGAAACAGCTGGTGTTCAGTTCTTCGGCCACGGTTTATGGCAATCCCCATGCGGTGCCGATCCTGGAGGATTTCCCGCTGTCGGCCACCAACCCGTATGGCCAGACCAAGCTGATGGGCGAGCAAATCCTGCGCGACCTGGAAACATCGGATCCGGACTGGCGCATTGCCTACCTGCGTTATTTCAATCCGGTCGGCGCGCATGAAAGCGGGCTGATTGGCGAGGATCCGCGCGGTATCCCGAACAACCTGATGCCGTATGTGGCGCAGGTGGCCGGCGGGCGCCGTGAAAAGCTGATGGTATTCGGCGGTGACTACCCGACGCCGGACGGCACCGGCGTGCGCGACTATATCCACGTCTGCGACCTGGCGGACGGCCACCTGGCGGCGCTGGGTTACCTGCGCGCGCAGGGCAAGAGCATGACCGTGAACCTGGGAACGGGCCGCGGCTACAGCGTGCTGGAAGTGGTGCAGGCCTACCAGCGTGCCAGCGGCAAGCCGGTGCCGCATGAGATCGTGGCGCGGCGCCCGGGCGACATCGCCTCGTGCTACGCCGATCCCGCGCTGGCCAACCAGCTGCTGGGCTGGCGCGCGCGCCATGACATCGACCGCATGTGCCAGGACTCATGGCGCTGGCAGTCGATGAATCCGCAGGGGTTTGACGCCTGACGCCCCGGGCAGGTGGCGCCGCAGTGTTGTGCAGGCGCCGCGGAAGACCAGAAAACAAAAACGCCACGGAATTCATCCGTGGCGTTTTACCATCTGCCGGATCGCGGGTTTCAGCGGATCAGGAAGTCTTCAACTGCCTTGCCCTGGGCCAGGGCCTGGGTCAGCCAGCCCGGGCGCTTGCCGCGGCCCGTCCAGGTATTGCCGGCGCTGTCGCGATAGCGTACCGGCACCTTGCGGTTGACCGCCTTCTTGCCGGCCGGCACCTTTGCGCCAAAACCCAGGTCTTCCGCGGTCAGGCCATATTGCTCGATTTTCTCGCGAATATCCGCGATCACCGTGGCTTGTTCGCGTGCCTTGATTTCCTCGGCCTGCTTCTGCAGTTCACTGATTTTCTGAACGATTTCCTGATACGTCGCCATTGGGTCCTCGGTTTCCGGTGGAGTGGAATGCGGTGGGTGTGTGCGGGGGTGAAAATGCTGAAAACAATTATAACGGGGTCGCCGCCCGCTGCAAATCCTGCCGGACTAATCGGATGCTGTTTTTGCGAAAATTCTTGGCGCCGATAATTGTGTGAACTTTCGGTGTCGTGGTCTGTCACCGGCATTTCCGTCGTCGTCGGCCCGGCTGCAGTTCCGGCCGCAGTTCCGGGTTCAGGCCCGCAAATGGTGCGGCCGTACGCAAACTGGCCCGGCGGCAGCCAGCCGCCGCCAAAATCAAATCGCCATAATCGGCCGCGGCAAGCCACGTGGCGTATATCCGACAGGCCGGTTATCGCCGATTAATTGCGCCCGCCACCGGCGCGGCGGCTCAAGTAACAGGAGGTCGCGCCGTTATCCGGGCAGGGCGGATCATCTGGGCGTCGATCCTGCCGGAACGGGGTTGGGGGTGTGCCCCGCGGGTTGACACAGTCTTCTTTCATCATGTCCTTCCACAACAATATCCAGATCAAGACCCTGCTACGGGGCGCCATGGGAATGCTGTCGCTGCTGCTGTTGCTGGTCGGCGGTGCCGGCCTGCACGGCATTTCACAAAGCAATGATGCCCTCAGGGAGACTTATGCCAACCAGCTCGGCTCCACCGTCGCGCTCAGCGAGGCGATGCAGGCCACCACGCGCATGCGGCTGGCACTGGACCGCAACGTGATGCAGGGCGAGCAGGACGATCCCAAGGTTCACGTCGACCGCTCCAAAGTGTTCGTGGAGGCATCGGAGGCTGCCTGGAAGCGCTATATGAGCCTGCCGCAGAATCCTGAGGAAAAGGCGCTCGCCACGGAGCTGGGCAAGCAGCGCCAGGCGTTCATGGAGCAGGGCGTGTTGCCGCTGCAGGCGGCTTCGCTCGCGGGCAACCAGGAAGAGGCCCTGCGGCTGGCGAAGAAGGTGCTGCCTGACCTGCAGCGCAGCATGTCGAGCGTGCACGAGAAGCTGCAGAAATTCCAGATGACTGCCGGGCAGGCCAACTTCGATGCTGCGCAGGCCAGCTTTGCGCGTATCCGCATGCTGTCGGTCGTGCTGATCGTGCTGGGCCTGGCGGTCGCGGTGCTGTGCACGGTCACGCTGAACCGCGCCATCGTCGCGCCGGTGGCAGAGGCGCTGGCTGTGTTCGAGCGCATCGCCCGCGGCGACCTGACCTCGCGCATCGCCAGCGTCTCGAAGAACGAGATCGGCCGCATGATGCAGGCGCTGGCCGCGATGCAGGCCAGCCTGTCGGGCATCGTTGCCGAAGTGCGCACCGGCGCCGATTCGATGGCATCGGCCACGCAGCAGATTTCCACCGGCAACCTGGACCTGTCGCAGCGCACCGAGGAACAGGCCTCGTCGCTGGAGCAGACCGCCGCCAGCATGGAAGAGCTGACCACGGTGGTGCGGCAGAATGCCGACAACGCGCGCCAGGCCGGCGTGCTGGCCAATGAGGCTTCGCAGATCGCGCTCAAGGGCGGCGACGTGGTGGGCCGCGTGGTCGACACCATGAACGAGATCAACGGCGCCTCGCGCAAGGTGGTCGAGATCATCAGCGTGATCGAGGGCATTGCCTTCCAGACCAATATCCTGGCGCTCAATGCAGCGGTGGAAGCCGCGCGTGCCGGCGAGCAGGGCCGCGGCTTCGCGGTGGTGGCGGGCGAGGTGCGCAGCCTGGCGCAGCGCTCGGCCTCGGCCGCCAAGGAGATCGAGGCGCTGATCGGCGAGTCGGGCCAGCGCGTGGAGAGCGGTACCCGGTTGGTGGCAGAAGCCGGCCAGACCATGGGCGAGATCGTCCAGGCCGTGCGCCGCGTGACTGACATCATGAACGAGATCGGCGCCGCGTCGCAGGAACAGACCAGCGGCATCGAGCAGGTCAACCAGGCGGTGACCCAGATGGACGAGGTGACGCAGCAGAATGCCGCGCTGGTGGAAGAGGCCGCCGCCGCAGCCGGTGCGCTGGAAGAACAGGCGCAGAAGCTCAAGAACGTGGTCTCGGTGTTCAACCTTGGCACGGGTACGGGAGTAGGGGCAGGCACGGCCGCGACGGCTGTCGCTGGCAGCACCGCACGCACCATGTCGGTGCGGCCGGCGGCAGCCGCGGCGCATTCGGCAACCGCGGCGCCGCGTGCCGTTGCTGCCCGCCCGGCCGCGGCGCTTCCGGCAAGCCGTCCGGCGGCGAGGCCCGTGCTGGCCGTTGCCGGGGCCGATGATGACTGGAGCGCGTTCTAAACCACTGTCCCCACCATTGCCCTGTTCACACGGCGACCGCAAGATGCCATGATGCGGGGTTTGCCCCGCGTCCTGACCTTCTTCGCGCATTCTCTTCATCATCGCGCAGCCCAATGATTGCCCTGAGTTCCATCCTGTTGCTGCTGGCTGCCCTGCTGGGCGTGGCCGCCGCCCTCGGCGTTCGCGCCGGGCGTGCGGACCAGTCAGCCGGTGGCCGCTCGCTGCGCATGCTGACCTGGTCGGCGGCACTGTTATCGCAGCTGAGCGTAAGCCTGCCCGTACTGGTGGTGATGCTGTCGGGCAGCGTGCCGGCGGCCAACGACACGGCACAGATGGCGGCCAGCTTCGCCGCCGCCGCAGCAGCCACCGCGGCTGCCAAGCTGCTGGTGCAGTGGCTGCGCCAGGGCACGCGGCTGTGGCGCGGTGCGGCGCTCATGGCGGTCGTCGCTGGCGCCGGGCTGGTGGCCGCGGCCGGCACCCACCTGGGCCGCGCCTGTGGCGCGGGCTCGGTCTCGGCGCGCGCCTGCATCGATGCAGCCGGCCTGCCGCACCCCGCCTGGCTGGCGGGCGGGCTGACCGCGCTGTGCGCGCTGATGTTCGCCGTCCACCGCGCGCAGTCGCGTGGCTTGCTGGCTGCGCACCACGAAGCCGGCCTGGCCGATGAGCTGGTGGACGAGGCGCACGGCCTGCCGCGCGGGCACGAGCCCCGCCTGGCGCGGCGCGGCGCGCGCATTCCCGGCCGCCCCGGCCGTCTTACCGTGCGTGCCGCAGCGCGCGGGCAGGGCACGGTGGGCGAGTACAGCGTGGCAACGACGATGCCCGACCGCGTCGCCTTCGGCCGCTGGCTGGACCAGACGATCGCGCAGGCGCGGCTGGCCGAGAGCGGCTGCGCCGTGTTGCTGATCCATATTGCCGATTACCGCGAAGTCGACGAGGTCTTCGAGATCCGCGCCGACGATATCCTGGCCCAGGACGCCGGCGCGCTGGCGCAGGCCGTGCTGGAGCCGCATGACTTCCTGGCCCGGCTGGCGCGCGACGAGTTTGCCGTGGGCGTGCCGGAGCTGGTCCATCATGGCCGCGCGCAGGAACTGGGTTCGCGCATGCTCGGCTCGCTGGCCGAGTTCATTGCCGCGCGCGGCTTGCAGATGCAGATCGGCGTGAACATCGGCATTGCCATCTACCCGCGCGATGCGCAGACCTCGGAGGCGCTGATGCAGGCCGCGCGCGTCAGCCTGGCCGAGGCCCGCCAGAGCGGCTCGAACCAGGTGCGCCTGTTCAACAGCGCCGCCGGCGAACGCGCGCGCCGCACCCGCGTGATCCGGCGCGACCTGTGGCTGGCGATCCAGGACGACGCACTGTCGCTGCAGTTCCAGCCCAAGTACGATGCGCGCCGGCGCACGCTGGTGGGGGCCGAAGCGCTATGCCGCTGGCGCCATCCCGCGCTGGGCCAGGTGAGCCCGGCCGAGTTCATCACCGTGGCCGAGCAGTCGGGCCAGATCGACAAGCTCGACGACTGGGTCCTGACCAGCGTCTGCCGCCAGGTGCGCCAGTGGCGGGACGCCGGCGTGCCCACCGTGCCGGTGGCGATCAATGTCTCGGGGCTGCGCTTTGCCAGCCGCAATTTCCCGCAATACCTGCTCGAGCAGATCCACCAGCACGACATCCCGCCCTCGGCGATCACGCTGGAGATCACCGAGACCGCGGCGATGAAGGACATCGGCAAGTCGCTGGAAACGCTGGCCGAGCTGCAGTCGCTCGGCATCCAGGTGGCGCTGGACGATTTTGGCAGTGGCTATTCCAGCCTGGGCTATCTCAAGCGCCTGCGCGTGGGCACGCTCAAGATCGACCGCACCCTGATCGGCGGGCTCGACACCGATGCGCAGGGCCGTGCCATCGTCGGCTCGATGGTGGCGCTGGCGCACGAACTGCGCATGAAGGTGGTGGCCGAGGGCGTTGAATCGGCATCGCAGCTGGAAATCCTCAATGAGATGGGGTGCGACGAGGTGCAGGGTTACCTGCTGTCGCTGCCGCTGGATGCTGCCGGTTTTGCCGATGCCTTGCGCGAGCAGGGCGGCGCCTGACGGCTAAAGTTTGTCCGTGACGCGGCCGATAACCGGTCTGGCAGGCTGCCAGCGTTTGCGGCGCAGCCCTGCGCCGGCCCGTCCGTCGCCGGCTGCGCTGCCCGTGCTGTCCATCCTGGCGGATCAACCGAGTCCTGCAAACCGGAGGCGCCCATGTCATCGCCCAGCATCCTCGTCGTCGACGATTCCCCTTCGCTCCGTCGCATGATCGGCGCCTGCCTGCGCGCAGGAGGGTTTGACGTGACCGAGGCGGCCGACGGCGACCAGGCACATGCGCTCGCGGCCGGCGCCAGCTTCGGCATGCTGGTCACGGACCAGGTCATGCCCGGCATGGATGGCCTCACGCTGATCCGCAGTCTGCGCGCCACCGAGCGCTATGCGTGCATTCCCATCCTGATGCTGACCACCGAGCAGGACGGCAGCATCCGCGAACAGGCCCGCGCCGCCGGCGCCTCGGGTTTCCTGCCCAAGCCCTTCGATCCTGACCAGCTGATGCGGGCCGTGACGGCGCTGCTGTCCACCGCGCACCCTACCTCGGAAGGGTAAGGAAAGCCGGGCGTCGCCCTTCAGTCCCCCGGATTGCTGCCGTAAACACTGGTGGGCGAAGTCATGCCCCGGCGCCAGCCAGCGGCCTTGGCCGCAGCAGCGCCAGCAAACCAGCATGAGCCAATTTTGGGGGGCTAGACGATGAAGCACATCGACAAGGCAGACGGCGCGGGCGAAGAGTTCCTGGCCTTTACGCTGGGCCGGGAAGAATACGGCGTCGACATCCTGAAGGTCCAGGAGATCCGCGGCTACGAGTCGGTCACCCAGATTGCCAACGCACCGGACTACATCAAGGGCGTGATCAACCTGCGCGGCATCATCGTGCCGATCATCGACCTGCGCATCAAGTTCCGCCAGCAGAACGTCAGCTACGACCAGTACACGGTCGTCATCATCGTAGACCTCAACGACCGCACCACCGGCATCGTGGTCGATGGCGTGTCCGACGTGCTGACCCTTGCAGCCGAGCAGATCAAGCCCACGCCGCATTTCTCCGGCGAACTGGCGACCGACTACATCCGCGGGCTGGGCTCGGTCGAGCAGCGCATGCTGATCCTGGTCGACATCGAGAAGCTGCTCAACACCGAAGAACTCGCCGCGCTCGAAGCGGTGGCGTGATCCCGAGGCAGCGCCAACGTTGTCCGGCCGGCGCCCCGCCTGCCGGACCGAACCCGCCCGGGGTGCAGCAACTTGCCGCGCCCGGGCCTGCAGTATTGTCATAGATGCGAAACAACCAACCCGTTACGCAGCGCGAATACAAGCTCTCCCCATCGGACTACCTGATCTCGCGCACGGACCTCAAGGGCCGGATCACCTTTGCCAACCGCACCTTTATCGAGGCAAGCGGCTTTGCGGCCGAGGAGCTGCTCGGTGCGGCGCACAACCTGGTGCGCCATCCCGACATGCCGCCGGAAGCGTTTGCCGACCTGTGGCAGGACCTGCAGGCCGGCCGCACCTGGATGGGCGTGGTCAAGAACCGCCGCAAGAACGGCGACTTCTACTGGGTCAACGCGACCGTGACGCCCACGCGTGTCGATGGCCGCGTGGTCGGCTACACCTCGGTGCGCTCGATGGCGACGCGCGAGCAGGTGGAAGCCGCCGGCGCTGCCTATGCACGATTCCGGACCGGCCGCGCGGACGGGCTGGCGATCCGCCACGGCGCCGTGGTCCGCACCGGGCTGCGCGGCCTGGTGCAGGGCCTGCTGCGCCTGAACCTGAAGCGCCGCATCCTGTGGGCGCAGGCCGGCGGGATGGTGTGGTTCCTGGCCGCACTGGTTGCGGTGGAAGCCCTGGGCGGCGCAGGCGTGGTCGCGGTGCGCCCGTGGCTGTGGGGCGGCTTTGCGCTGGCGCTGGCATCGTCGTTCGCGGCAGGCACCATGCTGCTGGCGCGCGTGCACCGTCCGGTGCGCCACATGCTGGACTTTGCGCTGCGCATGGGCGCGGGTGACCTGACCACGCGCTTCGAGCACCGCAGCGCCGACGAGATCGGCGCGCTGGCGCAGGCCATGCAGACCATGCAGCGCAGCCTGCAGTCGGTGGTGCACGAGATCCAGGAAGGCATGGCCAGCATCTCCACGGCAACGCGCCAGGTGGCCGCGGGCAACAACGACTTGTCGCAACGCACCGAGCAGCAGGCGGCAGCCCTGGAGCAGACGGCGTCGAGCATGGA
>NZ_JBYTAG010000089.1:0-22436 GCF_058787995.1 Cupriavidus sp. FW305-27 | reverse complement strand
GCAAAGCCGTCACCCTAGAGGACCACATCCTCGAAGCCACTGACGACATCCTGCGCGTCAGCGCCGGCCTTCAGTCCTTCCTGACCTTGCTGGAGCTGCAGAGCGACATCATCCCCCAAGGCATCGGCCTCCACGCCCTGCTTTTGCCGCTCAAGCAACAGCTGGTCGACACCGCCGACCGCCTGCAGGCGCTGGTCTGAGGAGGGAGAGCCTGCTTACCCGCCCAACGGATGAGCAGCGCTGAAAAGCAAACGGCGCGAGCCAACTGGTCTCGCGCCGTTTGCATCCTGGTGCGGTGGCATTCAAGTCACGGCGCTCACATAGGCCTCGAACGCGCTGGCCTCCACCGGCGGACAGAAGAAGTGGCCTTGCCCGTAGTCGCAGCCGGCAGCCAGCAGGATGTCGCGCTGCGACTCGGTCTCGACGCCCTCGGCAATCACGCGGATGCGCAGTGCATGCGCCATGCTGATGATGGCGCGGCACAAGGGGCCACGTCGTCCGGGCCCCGCGTCAGCGAGCGGATGAAGGACTGGTCGATCTTGATCAGTCGAGCGGCAAACCTCGCCCTTCAGGGCGGGGAAGGATAGCGCAGACGGCATAGCTGTCTTTGCCTTTGCCTCAGAGTGGTGTCTGCTGCTGCTCGATGTATTGGCGGATGATCTCGATGGGTGCACCGCGGCAGCTTCCGGCAAAGTATGACGGCGAGCACAGCGCGCCGCCCCACAGCTTCTTGCGGATGCTGGGGTAGTTCTGCTTGCGGATCATGCGGCTGGAGACGCCTTTCAAGCTGTTTACTAGCGCCGCTGCCACGGCTTTTGGCGGATAGTTCAGCAGCAAATGCACATCGTCATCCACGCCATCGAACTCCACCAGTTCCGCCTCGAAGTTCGCGCCGACGCTGGTGAGGATGCCGGACAGGGCGTCGAGGATTTCCCTGGTGAATACCTCACGGCGACACTTCGTCACAAAGACCAAGTGGACATGCGTCAGGAAAACGCAGTGTCGCCCTTGCCGAATATCGTTTTCTTTACTCAAAGACCAGGGACATCCGACCGTGCAACGTCTACAGGCCTTCAAGTACGAACTGATGCCGACCGGCGAGCAACAGCGTGACATGCGCCGCTTTGCCGGGTCGTGTCGCTTCGTGTTTAACAAGGCGCTGGCGTTGCAGAAAGAGAACTACGAGGGCGGGGGCAAGTTCATCGGCTATGTGACGATGGCGAGGCACCTGACTGCTTGGCGCAACAGCGCGGACACGGTTTGGCTGAAAGACGCCCCCGTTCATCCTTTGCAGCATGCCCTCAAAGACCTCGAAAAAGCCTACAAGAACTTCTTCGAGAAGCGGGCCGACTTCCCGCGCTTCAAGCGCAAGGGACAACGCGAAAGTTTCCGCTACCCCGATCCGAAACAGATCAAGTTCGATCAGGCCAATGGCCGCATCTTTCTGCCGAAGCTGGGCTGGTTGCGTTATCGCAACAGCCGGGAAGCGCTGGGCGAGCTGCGCAACGTCACCGTCAGCCTGAGCTGCGGCAAGTGGTTCGTCAGCATCCAGACGCGGCGCGAGGTTGAAACCCCAGTGCCGCACGGCGGCGCGGTGGGTATCGACATGGGCATCGCCCGCTTCGCCACGCTCTCGGACGGTTCGTTTATCGCGCCGCTCCACAGTTTCAAGCGGCATGAAATCGCTTTGCGCAAGGCGCAGCGGGCGATGAGCCGCAAGACCAGATTCAGCAACAACTGGAAGAAGGCCAAAGCCCGCGTCCAGAAGATTCATTCCCGCATCGGCAATGCCCGCCGCGACTACCTGCACAAGTGCTCCACCACGATCAGCCAAAACCACGCGATGGTGTGTATCGAGGACTTGCAGGTGCGGAAGATGTCCAGGTCGGCGGCAGGCACAACCGAAGTACCAGGCAGTAACGTTCGAGCCAAGTCTGGTCTGAACAAGTCCATCCTCGATCAAGGCTGGTTCGAGTTCCGCCGCCAACTGGATTACAAGCTAGCGTGGAACGGCGGCTATCTCATCGCCGTGCCGCCGGAGAACACCAGCCGCACTTGCCCGTGCTGCGGCCACGTTTCAGCGGACAACCGGCGCACACAGGAGCACTTCGCCTGTGTCGAATGCGGCTTCGAGGCAAACGCCGATCTGGTGGGCGCGATCAATGTACTAAGGGCGGGACACGCCCGGTTAGCTTGTGCAGATACTTCGCCTGAAGTCGGGGCGTCGGGCCAAGAACCCCCCGAAGCGACTATACAGTTCAGCGTATAGCGCCGTAGGCATCCCCCTCCTTCCAAGCCGCAAGGCCGGCGAGCGTTAGCGAGAGGTGGGGGAGGATGTCAATTGTTGACCGAGATCTGGAAGCTCTTGCCCAGCAGCACCTGCCAGCGCGCAAGCTGGTCCAGCGCTTGCGTCAGTACCCAGCGGCCGATGTCGATGAAGAGGCCGGTTTCCTCCGCGACAGCAATGAAGTCGGCCGGGCGGATCGGCCCGCGCACCGGATGGTCCCAGCGGATCAGGGCCTCGGCCTTGCAGACCTTGCCCGTGCGCAGATTGACAATGGGCTGGTAGTGCAGCGCGAACTGCCCGGCCGCCAGCGCCGTGCACAGGTCCTGCGTGATGCGCAGGCGCTCCCTCTCCGCCTGTAGCAGCGTCTGGGTGAAGACCTTCCAGCGATTGCGGCCCTCGCCCTTGGCGGCAAACATCGCCTGGTCGGCGCACACCAGCAGGGCCTCGGCGTTGTCAGCGTCCTTGGGCCAGGTCGCCACGCCGATGCTGGCCGACACCACCAGCTCGCCGGCCAGATGCGTCTGCCTGCGCCCGAACAGCCGCATGCGGTCACGCATGCGGGGACTTCAAGAGGAAGTCTCGTCGCTACAAATAGCGGTTGCCCTTTCGAGAACCGGAAAAGTCTGATTTATGCCGCTACTGCATCCGGCTATAAGGGAGTTCCACTTCTTGAGCGGAGAGGACTCCATGATGAAGGGCATTATCCGCAAGGGCGATAGCACCACGCACGGCGGAACGGTTCTGGAAGGCATTCCCAACTTTCGGGTGCATGGCATCCCCGTGGCTGGCGCAGGGCATATGGTGTTTTGTTCAAAGTGCAAGGGCACCTTTCCGATTATCGAAGGTGACTCCAGCTTTACCGCACACGGCTACTCCGTGGCGCTTCATGGGATGCGTACCGCATGTGGCGCCGTTCTTATTTCTTCAGCTGGCGAATTCGCCAATGTCGAGCATCCACGAGGCACAGGAACCGCCGATGTCGGAGGAGGTAGACCAAGGCCCGACACTGACACATACTTGACAGTTGGCTTCGACGATCGCTACGTGCTGTTGGATAGCAACACGGCGCAACCGCTTGCCAGCACTGAATATGCGATTCGCCGAGGCAGTGGTGAAGCTGAGTTCGGCATCACCGACGCTGAAGGCAGAACGCACCTACTGGTGGCTAACGCGCAAGCGGAAGACGTCTCAATCTTCGTTGAGGGGTAAGCCATGACGAATCAGCTCGTATCTCCAACCTCCGGCAAGACGCTGATCCGCATGGCAACACGGACGACGACGCCCGTATCGGCGGACGAACCAAAGCCTGTTCAAGTCGAGCGATCGTTCATTGAGGTCGTGATCTTCGATGGCCGCCTGATTAGTCGGGGTTCACAGTTCGGCCACGTGGCGATAGAGATCGATGGCACCGTGTACAGTCGTGCACCTTCGATCTATTTCAAGGGGTCCTATACTAAATACCTGCGCAGCAATACGGCACAAACCGTCTCGGACGAGACCGGAGACCATTCCGGTATGTATCGGGATGGCATTGGCATGTATCTGTGGGTGTCACCGCGAGAGAAGAAGCTGATCCGGGATGAGCTTGAAAGGCGGGTCGCTGAGAACGCAAAGTACAGATTGTTCGGCAATTCGTGCAGCACCAATGTGGCTGATGTACTGGAGCTGGCGGGGATTCTCGCGCACGACCCACGTGGCTTCGATCTGGTTTCGCCGGCAGACGTGCTAACGGGGCTGAGAAGATCAAATCGGCTGGTTGAGGAAAGACACTACAAGAAGGGCTATGAAGGTGGCGCGTCGGGAAACTGGTAAAGGCAGATCCTATGTCATATGGCTAGGTCTTGCAGCGGCTGTCGTTGCCCTATTTGGCCTGGTCGGCGGCTATCGCCTGGATTTGGCTGGCCGGGTCGTCGCGAAACGTGTTGCGCTATACCAGGAATGGGAAGGCATGCTAGACCCTGCTGCGAAGGTCGTTGGCTATGTTGAGCCCGGCACCAAGTGCCGGGTGTTTCAGGTCGGCGCGAAATCGATACTGAACTATCGGGTCAGGTGTGGGAATCTGATCGGATGGACGGCGGATGGCTATTCGTTTGACCCGCCCATTACTACGTACTGACTGAAGATTGGTGTCCGGCCAGATTGGCGAGACTCTCATTGCCGCATGGCCAAGACTGAGTCACTACCACACGTGCCAAGGAGTAAGAATAATACGAACTTCATTCATACCTTTCTTCCTCGCGCTTTCCGTTTCCGCTCACGCGGAAGGGGTGCCGGAGGCGGTCATCGATAGCTGCCTCCTTTTCGATAAATCGTCGGACGCTTCGATCTCGATCAGCCCAATTGAAGCGGACGAGAACTTGATAGACGAGGTTACTGTACCGCACTACCAGCTGTTTACCCCCGGAGGTGACAGCAACAAGCTTCGGATTGGCTATGCAACCAAGAAGCACGGAAGCAACGACTACATCTTCGTCGGGGCGCGTCGCGGATTCATTATGCAAGCGATCGCCGTGGGCAAGTTTCAGCCAACAAGGGTAGAAGAACCGAGCCTTGCCGCCTACGCTGTGCTGCGCCAAGGTGGGCAGCGATATGTGTGTGTGATGGAAAGCAACGGAAACGGCAGCGCCGCTTTCGTGAGATCGGCCTTTGTGGGGCGAATCCCATTGTCAAAGGGCGCCACGTTGAAGCTGTTCTACAAGGTGGCAGACGTGAAGAAGTTCAAGGCTTTCAATGAGGTGCCGAAATTGAGGCAGTGATGAAGCGAGATACTGTCCTCGTGACGCTGCTGTTCATTGCCCCGTCGGGAGATGCCTGCCGACCATCGTACCTGGAATCGGCCTCCACGCCTTGCTTTTGCCCCTCAAGCAACAGCTGGTCGACACCGCCGACCGCCTGCAGGCACTGGTCTGACGAGCGAGAGCCTGCTTACCCGCCCACCGGCTGAGCAGCGCTGAAAAGCAAACAGCGCGAGCCAACTGGTCTCGCGCTGTTTGCATTCTGGTGCGGTGGCATTCAAGTCACGGCGCTCACATAGGCCTCGAACGCGCTGGCCTCCACCGGCGGACAGAAGAAGTGGCCTTGCCCGTAGTCGCAGCCGGCAGCCAGCAGGATGTCGCGCTGCGATTCGGTCTCGATGCCCTCGGCAATCACGCGGATGCGCAGTGCATGCGCCATGCTGATGATGGCGTGGCACAAGGCCACGTCGTCCGGGCCCCGCGTCAGCGAGCGGATGAAGGACTGGTCGATCTTAATGTAGTCGATGTCCAGGCGCCGCAGGTACGACAAGGACGAGTAGCCGGTGCCGAAGTCGTCGAGCGCGATCTCGATGCCGGCCGCCTGGAAGCGGGATAGCTGGTCCATGACATCGGCGTTCTGCTCCATCAGCGAGCCTTCGGTGATCTCGATGACAAGGCTGCCCACCGGCACGTTCCTGCGCTCGATCATGCTGGACCAGGACTCGGGCCCGATCGCAGGCGCGCTGAACTCCACGGGGGATTTGTTGACTGAGATCTGGAAGCCCTTGCCCAGCAGCACCTGCCAGCGCGCAAGCTGGTCCAGCGCTTCGGTCAGCACCCAGCGGCCGATGTCGATGATAAGGCCGGTTTCCTCCGCAACGGCAATGAAATCGGCCGGGTGGATCGGCCCGCGCACCGGATGGTCCCAGCGGATCAGGGCCTCGGCCTTGCAGACCTTGCCCGTGCGCAGATCGACAATGGGCTGGTAGTGCAGCGCGAACTGCCCGGACGCCAGCGCCGTGCGCAGGTCCTGCGTGATGCGCAGGCGCTCCCTCTCCGCCTGCAGCAGCGCCTGGGTGAAGACCTTCCAGCGATTGCGGCCTTCCTCCTTGGCGGCAAACATCGCCTGGTCGGCGCACACCAGCAGGTCCTCGGCGTTGTCGGCGTCCTTGGGCCAGGTCGCCACGCCGATGCTGGCGGACACCACCACCAGCTCGCCGGCCAGGTGGTAAGGCGCGGCAATCCGCTCCAGGATGGCCTCGGCAATGCCCCCGGCAACGCCGGCATCGCCCACCGCGGGCAGGATCACGGTGAACTCGTCGCCGGCCAGCCGCGCCACGGTATCCGACGCGCGCACCGATGCCGCAATGCGCCGCGCCGCCTCCAGCAGCAACAGGTCGCCCTGGTCGTGGCCGAGGGTATCGTTCACCTCCTTGAAGCGATCCAGGTCGATGAACAGCAGCGCCAGCACATCCTGTGTGCCGCGCGAACGCTCGATCTCCTGCCTCAGCCGGTCGAAGAACAGGCGGCGGTTGGGCAGATCCGTGAGCGCATCGAAATTCGCCTGGTGCCGGATGACTTCCTCCGCCTGGCGTTTCTCGGTCATGTCATGGATCAGCGCAACGCGGCGGCGCTCACCATACGCGTGGGCCAGGTAGGTATCCACGGTCAGGTAGGCGGGAAACTCGCTGCCGTCCTTGCGGCGGATCGAGAATTCGCCGCTCCATCTGCCCTTGGATGCCACGGTGGTCCGCAGGCGCTCGACCAGCCCTGGCGCATTGCCTGCCCCGCTGACGATATGGCCCGGGCGGCCCTTGACCTCCTTGGCTGTATAGCCAGTGGCGGCGGCAAAGGCCGGATTCACGTCGATGATGGTGCCATCGAGCGACGTCACCACCATGGCCTCGCTGCTGGATGAATAGACCAGCGAAGCCAGCTTCATCTCCTCCATATGGCGCCGTCGCTCCCCCATGGAGCGGCGCAGGCTGTAGTACAACAGGCCAAGCAGCAGCGTGGAAGCCATGGCACCGGCCAGGGCAACGCGGCGATAGACCTCGTAGGGTGCCAGCACCAGGCCGACGGACTCCCCCACCACGAAATTGAGCCCGAATTCCGGCAAACGGTAATAGCCGAAGACCCGCTCCACGCCTTCGGAGCCCGACACCGCCCGATAACTACCAGACTGGGGCGACCCGCTGGCAAGGTACGGCCTGTTGCTGACCGCCCTGGCCAGCGTGCCCTCCATGGCCGGCACGCGCGCAATGACCTGGCCGGAAGTCTTGACGACCGACGCCACTTCGCCATCGCGGTTGGTGAACGACTGCGCAAAGCTGGCGAACTGCTCCGGACTGACCGAGACCACGATGACCCCGTCGAAGCTGCCCGCGCGCAGGATGGGGCGCGTGAACTGGATCGACCATTTGCGCGAGACCTTGCCCTTCACCGGGTCGCTGATGAACAGCATGTCGCGCCCGCCCGCGTTCTGATGGACCCGGAAATGCTCGCGCTCGCTCAGGTCGACCTTCTGGCCGGGCGTGGGCGCGGCGATGGACGAGTAGATGAGCAGGCCATGCTTGTCGATCACCGATACCTGGAACGACAGGTCCACCACCAGGTTCTGCCGCTCGCGCACCATGTCGACGAATCCCGGCTGGCCGACCAGCCAGCTGGCCCGTAGGTCGAGGAGGAACTCGGACAGCCGCAGGATGCTGGATTTCGAGTACGCGCCGAACGCCTGGGCCTGCGCCTGGGTACGCTCCGCGGCGTCGTGCAGCAAGCGGTCCCGCTCGCTCACGAGCTGAAACGCCGCGAACGCCCATGTTGCAATCAGCCACGCCGCCGCCGCCAGGTTCAACGGGGAGAAGAGCTGGTGCAGGCGCTGCAGCGCCTTGCCATATCGGGTGGTCGAGCGTTCTGGCATCAAATGGGTATCGCAGAGCAGCGAAGAATCGACATCGATAGAGGCTAGTCGAGGTCAGCGAACCCGACAAGCTGCACGCACTCTAGCCCCGTGCTCACCGCGCGGAGCCGGGCCGGCGTGCGCCGAAAGCGGCACGTCGTGATCATGCTCCGCTCGACTCGTGGGCACGTGGGCGACTATGTGCCATTCCGGCCTGATTGACGTCCCCCAAAAGGGGGCTAAGGTATTTTCGCCACAGACATTTCGGCGCCGCTGTTGGAGTCGCTGTCGATAGCGGTGCACGCAACGCGCGCTATGACGAAGCACTTGAAATCCCGCGCGCTATCGGCAGCTGCGGACAAAGCTGAGGGAGCGAGCGGAATTCAGCCGCGAGGTGGAGGAGATTCGCGAGAACTATCGCGCAAAACGCAACTTCAACAAGTTGCTCGCCACATTGTCTTGAGGGCGGGCTGCGCAGGAGTCAATACTCCCTCAACACCCATCCACTAATCGCCGCGAAGTACTCACGGAGCCAGGCGTTATACCGAAGGTAGAGCGGCGTCCCAGCCCCGACTCCGGCGACCTCCCCGAATCCTGCCTTCCGGGCAATCCGCACCGCCCGCCGTACATGGAAGTCGCTGGTCACCACCACAATGGGATCGGTGGCGGCGACGCCCTGCTCTTCAAGCAAGCGCCGGCTGAACATCAGGTTTTCCTCCGTGCTGGTGCTGCGCCCTTCCCGGATGACCCTGTCTGCTGCGACACCGCCGGCGATCAGATACTCAGCCATGATGTCCGCTTCCCGGCACCGCAGCCCGAAATCCTGCCCGCCACTGACCGCGACCTTCGCCTGCGGCCACTGCTGAGCGTGCTTCAAGCCCTGATCCAGCCGCGCAACCAGCGTTGGCGAGGCGACGCAGTTTGGTGTGCCGGAGCCGAGGATGATGATGGCTTTTACGGGGGAGTTTCCTGGGATGGCAGCTTCGGTGTTGCGGTGGATGTTGTAGAAGAATACGGCCACTGTCGCCAGCCATAGGGCGAACGCGATCCATGCTGCTTGCCATAGTTGCTGGCGCCTGTGGCTGGCGGCTCGCCAGTGGGCTACGCGGGGCCACTGCCATGCAAGGAGCAGGAACGACGCGCCGATGCAGCCTGGCAGGACGATGCCGAAGTTGAACAGGCCCATGGTCATCAAGGCGATGGCGTCGGAGAGAAGCAGGGCGCCGCATAGCGCAAGGCCCATGCGGCGCCAGAACGCCTTCGTTTTCATTCCCTGCATTGTGGTGGCTCGATTCAGTGTGAGAAAGGTTCGACAGCGAGCGGCATTGGACACTACCTCACCGCATATGTCACCAGGTAGAGCGATGCCGTGCCCACAACGAGTAAGCCCAGCAGTTGGACTAGGCGCCTCGGCGTAGCGTCGCAAGCCCTCCAGCCCACCACGGCGAACACAATCGATGGTCCCAGAATGTAGAGGCAGGGCAAGACTGTGTGCCAGGTAGGCACAGTGCAAGCGCCAACGTCCCAGCACCCCTCCAGGCCGACATTTGCGGGCATTCCGGCTGCGCTACGGTCATCCTTGAACCGTTCCAGAGGTCATTATGACCCCCCTTCGCGCGAGGCCATTCAGCAATACGCGACACAAATTCTAAGGACCTCTGAGTGCAAAAGAAGGACCAACTTTAAGGGTCGGCCTATGGATGCACTAACTGGGGTTGGGTACATCTTGGCGTTGGTAAAGGCGATCTTAGCGATGGGGGCAGATCTGAACCCAACAACGCGAACCATCGCGGCCACGGGTGCCCTTAGCGTCAGCCTATGCACGTTGCGCGCGGGGGCGGAATCGGACTCCATTCAGTTGTTTGAGGTGAAACAGTTGAGCAACCCTCCATCACGCCTCCGGTCTTGCGGGCACGTTCTCCATACCTCGCCAGATCTTTACATCCTCGTTCGCTATCAGCCCACGCCAGATACGCTGAACTACTGTCGCGTGTCATGTGAATACATTGACCACGAGAACCCAGGCGAGGGAAATGGCATGTCGGTCTACCTCTCGCCATTCGATGCCTACATCGCTGCCGCGCTTCTCTCCAAGCCAGGCGAGCAGTATCACGCCATTCCTGCCTATGAGTTTGATCCGCGTGAGCTCATTGGGGACAACGGCGGCAGCCTGCACTACTTCCTGCATTGCGGATGGGGGGCGAGTGACCGGCAACTAGTTATTCGGCGAAAGGGTGGTCTTGTTGGCTTATATGGCATGGATACAGTCAGGGTGTCACCTGAAGCCATGAATGCAATCGACTTGAATATCAACGGCAAGGACCTCACACACTATGGCCGGATGCGGGAAAGCGCGGGGCTGTTTGCGCACGCCGAATGCCATAACCGGGTATTGGCTCTTGACGAGCGACAGCGCATGCAGCATGTCGCGCGGGCTATCGACTCAATGCCCGGCACAGTTCCGGTGGGCTGCGATATCAATCAAATGGCAATGTACGACTTCGACGCTGCGCAATGGCATTTCGTCCCACTCGACGTCTTCACTTCTGACACGGACAACATGGAGTCGTAATGCCTGATATTCGCTACGCACTTCGAAACGGGGACAAGACCAGTACAAACGGGACGCTTATCGCCACCGGCCGTAGCATGATTCATCATGGTGTGATGGTAGGTGTGGAAGGCGACTATGCGACCTGTCCGGCCTGCAAGGCTGGCGGGCCGGTCATGAACGACTGCTACCCATCGTTCAACATACACGGGAAGCAGATCCTGGTAAGCGGTGCCCGCGTCTATTGCAAATGCGCTACGCGGCCACTGGTCATACACTCGCAATCCGATTTTAGTATCGAAGTGAACAGAGGAGGTCCGCGCGCGTCGCAGTCATACTCGGAAGGGGTTAGCTCTGGCGAAGCTGCGGCTAGTCACGACACGCAAATCATTGAGCAGTACTACGAGCTTGTTGATGCCGACACGGACAAGCCTGAGTCCGGCTATCGATATGACCTGTTCATTGAGGACCAGGTGATTACCCGGAATGCCGGACTTGCCGGGACGACCGCAACAGTGCGCGGCGATGTCGAGGTGCGCATCGTCATGTGGCTGGATAAGACTAGCGAGGCACGAGCATGACGGATCCTTCCAAGCTCACTTCCGAGGAGCGCTTGCTGGCAGCCATTGCCTATGGCGAATCCTCAACGCGGGACCAATATGAAGAGATGGCGGCGTTGGCAAGCGTCATGGTTCGTCAAATGAAGGCACGCGGTTATTCATCTATCGATGCCTTCACATCAAAGGATAAGAACTTCTCATTTGTGAGAACAGATGGAAACGCGCGCTACGCCAAGTTGATGAAGTCCACGGAAAAAGATGTTGAGAAGAGTTCAGCAATGTCGGATGCGGTTAAGGCAGCGAGGAATGCTCTTTCGGGAGGCGTGGACTACTCGAACGGCGCGTACTTTTGGGACGGAGCAGACATCAAGTCGAACTACAAAAATCACGCGAAGGTGAAGTCCGGCATTCACTTCACAGATCCTGCTCACAATATCTACGGAATCAATGGGTCAGAGAAGGCGAAGATTCTGTATAAGACCGTCAAGAAGAAGGTCAACGGACATGTCAAGACTGTAAGGGAGGAGGTTGGGCGCTACTCCTGGGTCTATGAGTCTACCGCCGGTGTGGGGGGAACGATCTTTTGGCGCTATGGCCAAGACTGGGTTACTGTCACTCGCGCCAAGGAATACAAATGATACGAACTGCTCTCATGGCTCTTCTCCTCGTGCTTTCGCTTTCTGCTCACGCGGAACAGGTGCCCGAGGCCGTCATCGACAGTTGCCTACTATTCGACAGATCGTCTGACTCTTCGATCTCGATCAGTCCAATTGAAGGAGATGCGAATCTGATAGACGAGGTTACTGTGCCAGGCTACCAGCTGTTTTCGCCTGGAGGTGACAGCAACAAGCTTCGGGTTGGCTATGCAACCAGCAAGCACGGAAGCAACGACTACATCTTCGTCGGGCCGCGTCGCGGATTCATCAAGCAAGCGGTTGCTGTGGACAAGCTTCAGCCCACAAGGGTTGAGGAGCCCAGCCTTGCCGCATTCGCGGTGCTGCGCCAGCGCGGGCGCCGATATGTGTGTGTGATGGAAAGCAACGGAAACGGCAGCGCCGCTTTCGTGAGGTCAGCCTTCGTGGGCCGAATCCCACGGTCGAAGAACGCTACATTGAAGCTGTTCTACAAGGTGGCAGACGTGAAGAAGTTCAAGGCATTCAATGAAGGGTCGAAATAGGGCCATGATGACGCGAGCCCTCGCTCTCGCGATGCTGCTAGTCACGGCGGCACCGGTCGTTGCCGACAGGCCAATTTCTCCATCCACGGCGGTTGGGTGCCCGGATCCATCGGCTGCATCGATTTGACGAGTTCGACGGACAGCTTCATCGGCGAGTTTGTCTATTATGCAAAGGATATGGACCTTGTGGTCATGTACTAGGTGGGTGGCGTCCGGCGTGCTTGTCGCGATGACGGCAATCATCGCGATTGACGCCTGGCAGGCATGGCATTCACCCCAGCACTATCCGTTTGGCGCAGAGGGGCCGGTGGCAAATCTCTGGGCGTACCAGTCGCAGCGACACTACTTGATTGCATCAGGACTTGCGCTCGCCGCCTGCTGCCTCGCGATGATGGGGATCTGGTTGCGCCACGCGCCGAGATGGCTTCGCTGGCTATGTGTTGCACCACTTCTCTCTATGGCGGTGCTTGCGGTCTATGAGTGGCTCATCGCGTTCGAATGAAAACGCAAACTCTGGCGTGACGGGCAACGGGTCCGCCCACACCGCACCCGTGCTACCCGACACTGACCCAGCATCAGTCACTCAATGACGCGGTCAACTCTCTTCAGCAAATCGGGAGGAATCGTCAATCCCAACTCGCGAGCAGTCCTGAGATTGATAGCGAGTTCGCGGCGCGAGACGACTTCGAACGGGGTGTCCGCAGGCTTTGCGCGCCCTTCAATATCCGATCAAAGATGACTGGCAAGCGGGGGAAGTTTTTCGCAACGCTTGTGCCGTAGCTAAGCAGGCCGCCCGAATCGTCCGCGCCTCCCCAGAACATGGTCGGCAGCCGACGACTCGTAGCCAATGTTGCAACGCGCTTGCGCTCCGCAAGCGGCGCGGGAACTTCGAGCACAATCAGCGCCTGGGCACGACCGGTTTCCATGGCATTGAACGCAGCGTCCAGATCGGGCTTCGGTCCCCGTACTTTCAGTACCTGAGGGGTCACGCCAGCCGCATGCGCAGCGGCGACGTTGGCGCGCTCTATGGGCGCCAGACCACTGGCGTCGGCGCCAGGGATGTCTGAGTCGCTAAGAACGGCAACGCGTTCAAGTCTGGGGATCAGCGCCTTGAGGATGTCGAGCTGCCGGGACGGAAGCTCTGGGTCATAGTTCGTCGCGCCGGTGATCGATCGAGGCTACGATCGGAATCGTCGTAGTCGCCTTTCGCGCCGCGTTGGTGGCGGGGCCGCCATACGTGGCTATGACATCCACGCCTTCGTTGACCACTTCGATCGCGAGCTCGGGTAGGCGTTCAAGCCTGTTTTCGGCATAACGTCCCTCGTAGATGACATCGGTGCCTTCGACGTACCCGAGTTGCGCCAGGCCATGGCGGAGTCCTTCGAAGGCGGGATTGGGCTTCCTTTGATACGCGGCCTCAACGCAGGGATATGTGCGGACACGAACATACTTGGCGAACCGGCCCCTGCCTTTGCAGCTCGGCCAGTACGGTGACGCTTAAGCCCTTCAGCGTTCCTGCCCCTGCCGCAGAAACGGTGCCACGGCGCAGGCGACAAGCAACAGGCCCGCCATGATCACCAGTCCGTTACGCGTACTGCCGGTCGCCTGTTCGATGATGCCCATCACCGACGGTCCAATGAATCCGCCCACCAGCCCGCAGGTATTGATCAGGGCCAGTCCGCCCGCCAGCGCCACGCCCTTCAGGCGAGATGACGGGAACAGGAAGACGATCGACTGCACCACGAAGAACATCAGCGCGGTCAGCGAGAAGCCGACGAGCGCCATCACCGGGCCTGCGAAGGCGGCAATCAGCAGGCCGCCTGCCATCACGACCAGCCCCAGGCAGAGCAGGCGGCGGCCGCGCCGTGGGGTGTTGGCATGTCGGGGCAGCCATGCGGCCCCGATGGCGGCGGCTATCCAGGGCAGGGAATTGAGCAGCCCGATTTCCACGGGCGTGAGCTTGCCGTACGTGCCGATGATACCCGGCAGGAAGAAGATCACCGTGTAGATCGAGATCTGGTGGCAGAAGTAGATGAAGATCGCCAGCCAGACCTGCGGATCACGCATGGCGCCCAGGAACGAGTGGCCACCTTTGCCGGCGCTGGCGTCGGCGGCTTCCGCGGCCAGTCGGCTGCGGACTTCCTGCGCCTGGACTGGCGTCAGCCATGGCGCGCTGTCGGGGCCGTCGGGCAGTTTCTTCCATACCACCGCGGCAAGGAACACCGCAGGCAGGCCTTCCAGCACGAACATCCATTGCCAGCCCTTGAAGCCCCACATGCCATCCATGCCCAGCAGCGCGCCGCCCAGCGGGCCGCTGACGATGTTGGCGATGCAGACGCCGAGCAGGAAGTAGCCTACCGCCCGCGCGCGATCCTCGCGGCCGAACCAGTACGTGAGATAGAGCATCACACCGGGAAACAGCCCTGCCTCGGCCGCGCCGAGCAGCACGCGCATGATGTAGAAGGAGGTCTCGCCCTGGACAAAGGCCATCGCCGCGGACAGCAGGCCCCACGTCACCATGATGCGCGTGATCCAGAAGCGCGCCCCGACCCGATGCATGATCAGGTTGCTCGGGATTTCCAGCAAGGCATAGCTGAGGAAGAACAGACCCGCGCCCAGGCCGTAGGCCGCGGCGGAGATGTTCAGGTCGACAGCGATGTGGGTCTTGGCGAGTGCAATGTTGGTGCGATCGAGAAAGCTGATCACATAGGACAGCACCAGCAAGGGCATGAGCTTGCGGAACAGTAGTGCGGTCAGCGGGCGGTCTGTCGGCGCGGCCAGCGGCGGCGCGCCTGAGGCGGGTACGGTCTGCATGTGCGTAGTCTCCATCGGCGGATATGGCGCCACGCCCTGGGGCCGCGTGTCAGCCGTTCTGCCTGGTTGATGTCTTCAGTGTTCGAGGGTTGGGCGGGGCCGGGCCGTGGCGGCCTCGCCTGTTCAGAACGCGGTGCCTGCCGCGCCCTTGAGGTCCAGGATGTCGCGGGCTTCGTCCGGCGTGGCCACGTCGATGTTCAGGGCTTCAAGCACGGTCCGGATGCGCGTGACCTGCTCGGCGCTCGATGCCGCCAGCTGGCCCGGACCGATCCAGAGTGAGTCCTCCAGGCCAACGCGGACGTTGGCGCCCATTGCCGCGCCGATGGTCGCCAGCGGAAGCTGGCCTCGGCCGGCGCCCAGGATCGACCAGCGGAACTGATCGCCGAACAGGCGCCGGGCGGTGCGGTGCATGTGCATCAGGTCCTCGGGATCGGGGCCGATGCCGCCCAGGATGCCGAAGACGGATTGGATGAACACCGGGCCACTGACCAGGCCACGGTCAAGGAAGTGCCGCAGGTTGTACAGATGGCTGATGTCATAGCACTCGAATTCGAAGCGCGTGCCGTTGGCATTGCCGATGCGCAGGATGTTCTCGATGTCCTGGTAGGTGTTCTTGAAGATCAGGTTGCGGCTGTTCTCCAGGTGTTCGCGCTCCCAGTCGTGCTGGAATTCCTTGAAGCGGTCGAGCATCGGGAACAGGCCGAAGTTCATCGAGCCCATGTTCAGCGAGGCCAGTTCCGGCTTGAAGGTCGTGGCCGGCAGCATGCGCTCCTCCACCGTCATGTGCGGGCTGCCGCCGGTGGTGATATTGATCACGGCGTCGGTCTCGGCGCTGATCCTGGCGAGGAACGGCCGGAACAGCTCCGGGTCCTGCGACGGGCGTCCGTCCTTGGGGTCGCGGGCGTGCAGGTGCAGGATGGCGGCCCCTGCGCGCGCCGCGTCGATGGCGGCGGTTGCGATCTCGTCGGCGCTCACTGGCAGGTGGGGCGACATGCTGGGCGTGTGGATGGCGCCGGTCGGGGCGCAGGTGATGATGGCTTTGGCTCGCTTGGCCATGGTGATTCCTTGGTCGGGTGTTGTCGCGTTTTGGCGGATAGCGGACCGCGGATATCCGGCGGCCCCCGGAATGCGCTGGTCGCGCTAGCTGAGCGCCTGGGTCAGGCCGTCCACGACCATTTCCTGGCCGTGCACATTGGCCGCCTGGTCGCTGCAGAGGAAGCGCACCATGTTGGCGATGTCGCGCATCGTCACCATGCGGCACAGTGCCGCCTGAGACGTGTAGTTGCGCGTGACTTCCTCAAGCGGCTTGCCGAGCGACTCGGCCTTCGCGGCAATGACGGCGCGGATACGCGGGCCGTCGACCGCGCCGGGCAGCACCGTGTTGACGCGGATGCCATCCGCGCCCAGTTCAAGCGCCAGCGATTTGGTAAAGCCCACCACGGCCCATTTCGATGCGGAGTAGGCGGAACGGCCCGGCATGCCGAGATGCCCGGCAGCGGAGGACAGGTTGACGATCGACGGCGAGCGCCCCTGCCGCAGGCGCGGCACCGCGGCGCGGGCGCACAGGAACTGGCCGGTGATGTTGACGGCAAGCGTGCGCTCCCAGTCGGCCAGCGACAGGGTTTCGACACCGCCGGTCGGGCCGGCAACCCCGGCATTGTTGACCAGCACATCCAGGCCGCCAAAGGCGCCATCCACTGCCTGGAACAGCGCCTCGACGTCGCTTTCCTTCGACACGTCGGCCCTGACTGCCACCACGCCGGGCAACTCGGCGCAGACACGTTCGAGACTGCCGCCAGCCACGTCGCAAACCGCAACGCGGGCGCCCGCCTCCACAAACGCCCGTGTGATCTCCAGGCCGATTCCGTCTGCGCCAGCAGTCACCAGTACGCGTTTGCCGGCGAGCGATTCATCCTTCCACATGATTCCAATCCTCTTGGGGACAGGCGGCTGCCTGCCTTCCGGACGAAGATTAAAACTGTGATCACAGATCAAATATAGAGAATAACCCTATGTGCTATGCTTCGCGGCATGACCCTGAATGACCTTGTCACGCCCCTTGTCCGCCAGACGCTCAGCCGCGACGTCTACACGCAGCTGCGAGACCTGCTGATCAGCGGCCAGATGATGCCGGGCGAGCAGATTTCCCTGCGCAACATTGCTGCCGCGTTGAACGTCAGCGTCATGCCGGTGCGGGAAGCGGTGCATCGCCTCGTTGCCGAGCAGGCACTTGAGCTCACGCCAAACCGCGCACTGCGGGTACCAAGGATGAGCGTCAGCCAGTTCGAGGAGATCACCAAGATCCGGATCGAACTGGAGGGACTCGCCACTGCGACCGCGGCGGAGCGCATCACCGATGAGGAACTGAAGCAGGTACAGGCACTGCACCGCCGGTTTGCCGACGAGATGTCGAAGCGCAGTCCCGACGGCGCGGATGTCATCGCCGCGAACCAGGCCTTTCACTTTGCCGTGTATGCGGCGGCGCGCATGCCGATCCTGTTGCAGATGATTGAGTCGCAGTGGTTGCGCATCGGCCCGATCCTTAACCACGACCTCCGCTCCGGATCGCGCCGCGTGGAAGAGCGCGTCGCGGTCAAGCATCACGACAATCTGATCGAAGCGCTGCGCAGGCATGACAGCGCGGCGGCATGCGCGGCGCTGCGCGGGGATATCGAGAGCGCGGCGGCCTATATTGTCTCGGCGGGGGTACTGGTCAATACGGACAGGACCGAGGATGCGGCGGTCACGCTGGTGCCCTTGAAGCGGGCGGCGAAGGCGGGGCGTGCGGGGATGAAGGGCTGATCAGCGCGGCAGGCTTGAAGAAGTTCAAGGCATTCGATGAGGGGCTGACATCGATGCCGTTTTGAAGCGAGCCATCACCTCCAATGCCTGCATTCCCGCCCCCCTCAAGCCGGCGCCAACCCAATCATCCGACTAACAGTCCCCGCAGCCCGCTGCAGCGCAGGCACCATCTCCTCCCTGATCCGCGCAGGCGTAGCCTCGCCCATTGACGTAGAGATCCCAAGCGACAGCTGCCTGGACCCCACTGCAGGCAGCGGCACGGCAATCGACATCTGATTGCTTTCCGGATATTCCAGCTCGCTCCATTCTCCGACCGGCAGCGCAAGCGCCATGGCCAGGGCACTGCCCGGCGGCAGCACGCTGCCTACCCGCAAGTTCATGACCACCAGCCGGCGCCGCTCGGCCGGCGCCATTGCGCGTCCGACGATGATGACGCCTTCCGGGTTGATCTCCCCCAGGTTCGCCGTGCCGGAATACATGTCAGCCAGTTGCTGCAGGTGCTCCTGCACCGCCTCGGTCACGCCCAGGCTTTCCATCGCGGCAAATCCGATCTCGAACACGCGCGTGGTGAGCCGCCACTGGTTTGCCTCGCGCGCCACGTAGCCCTCTTCCTCCAGCGTCAGCAGGAATCGCAGCACCGTGGGGTGGGGCAAGTCCACCGCGCGTGACAGCTCGGCCAGGGTCGGACGGCCGTTCTGGCGGAACGCTTGCAGGATGGCTAGACACCTGAGGATTGATCTATTACTCTTCATCCGTTCACTATGTGTAATGTACGTTCACTAAGTGAACAATATAAACCAAGAAAGCGTGGGCGGCAAGCATTCTCGCTGCTCCACCACAGGAGACAACATGAAGCGCCCCATTCTCAGTGCCGCGCTGGCCTGCGCGGCTGCAATCATGCCCGGGCCTGCCGCCTGGGCCAGCGATGCCTGGCCGAGCAAGCCGATCAAATGGGTTGTCCCTTACCCGCCCGGTGGATCCACCGACATGCTGGCGCGCATCGTCGGCCAGAAGCTGGGGGAACGGCTCGGGCAACCCGTGGTGGTGGAGAACAAGGCAGGCGCCGGCGGCAATGTCGGCACTGACTACGTGACCAAGCAGCCGGCCGATGGCTACACCATCGTGATGGGCAATATCGGCCCCATCGCGATCAATCCCTCGCTCTATCCCGACCTGCCGTACAAGCCGGGCAAGGATCTCGCGCCGGTGACCATGCTGATGGCGGTGCCCAACCTGCTGGTCGTGAATACGGCACTGCCGGTGCAATCCGTGAAGGACCTGATCCAGTACGGCAAGCGCCAGGCTACGCCGCTGACCTATGCAACGCCGGGCGCCGGCACCTCGCTGCACCTGGCGGGCGAGCTGTTTGCCAGCACCGCCGGCGTGCGCATGACCCACGTTCCCTACAAAGGCAGCGCGCCGGGGCTGAACGACACCGTGGCGGGCCATGTTCCGGTGATGTTCGACAACATGCCGTCGGCGCTGCAGCTGGTGAAGTCCGGCAAGCTGCGCGCGCTGGCGATCACCGGGGCCCAGCGTTCGCCGCTGCTGCCCGATGTGCCCACCATGGCGGAAGCCGGCCTGCGCGGCTATGAGATTGCAGGCTGGTTCGGCGTGCTGGTGCCCGCAGCAACGCCCAAGCCCATCGTTGCCCGGCTGGATTCAGAGCTGGAAGCCGTGCTGAAGATGCCCGACGTCCGCAAGAAGATCGATGAGATGGGCGGCGTCATCTCCGGCGCCGGGCCGGAGGCGTTCGGCGTCTTTATCGATGCGGAAACGCAGAAGTGGCGCGCGCTGGTGCGCAGCGCCCACATCACCGTCCAGTAACCCTCGCAGTCGCTAACACTTTTTAAGCAAGGAGAACGCAAGCCATGTCGCAATACCGTTTCATCGATGTCCAGCCCATCGCGGGCGCCCTCGGTGCGGAGATCAGTGGGGTAGACCTGTCCCAGCCGGTGCCGGACGAGACGTTCGCAGAGATCCGCTCGGCGCTGCACAACCATCAGGTCATCTTCTTTCGCGACCAGCAGTTGACGCCGGACCAGCACAAGGCGTTCAGCGCCCGCTTTGGCGATCTGCTGGAAGTGCCGTTCGTCCGCGCGCTGGAAGGCCACGCTGAAATCCTGCCGGTGATGAAGGGCAAGGCGGAGCAGACCAAACGCAACTTCGGCGGTGCCTGGCACACGGACATGAGCTATGCAGAAATCCCGCCGCTGGGGTCCGCCTTGTATGCGCGCGTGATTCCGCCCTACGGTGGCGACACCATGTGGGCCAGCATGTATCACGCTTACGACGCGCTTTCCGATGGGCTAAAGCTGGTGCTCGACAAGTTGCGCGCGGTACATAGCCCCGTGCGTTCCTATGGCGCCAGGGGCGCCGTGGTCAACAACGGCGACCCCGCCCACAAGATGGACGTGCGTACCGATGACCGCGCCAACAGCGAGGTCCTCCATCCGGTGGTGCGGGTGCATCCCGCCACG
Source organism: Cupriavidus sp. FW305-27 (assembly GCF_058787995.1). NCBI lineage: Bacteria > Pseudomonadati > Pseudomonadota > Betaproteobacteria > Burkholderiales > Burkholderiaceae > Cupriavidus > Cupriavidus sp. FW305-27. The sequence goes on along the minus strand of NZ_JBYTAG010000089.1, from coordinate 2,131 downwards.
GGCAGGAAGGCGCTGTACGTCAACAGCACCTACACCATGCGCTTCGAGGGCATGACCGAAGAAGAAAGCGCGCCGCTGCTGCAATACCTCTACGCCCACGCCGCCCGCCCCGAATTCACCTGCCGCTTCCGCTGGACCCGCGGCGCGCTGGCCGTGTGGGACAACCGCTGCACGCAGCATCTGGCGATGAACGACTATGACGGCTTCGACCGCGAGCTGCATCGCACAACCATCGCCGGCGATCGCCCGGTCGGCGTGGCAGCCTGAGCGCGCCGCTGTGCGCCTGGTGCGCCCCACTCGCTCCCTTACGCTCATCAAGGAGACGCGCAATGGCAATGCAAGTTCTGCCGCAGGACGCCCCCTGCGGCGCGCTGGTCAGGGGCCTGGACCTGAAGCAGGCACTGACCGATGCGCAAGTCGCCGAGATTCGCCGGCACTGGCTTGAGCACAAGGTCCTTGCCTTCACCGACCAGGACCTGGCAATCGAGGACATCGAACGCTTCGCGTCAACGATCGGCCCGCTCGGCAGCGATCCGTATTTCACCGCCATCCCTGGCCATCCCCATGTCGCGCAAGTGCGGCGCGATGCCAACGAACGCACGCCGATCTTTGCCGAGTCCTGGCACTCGGACTGGAGCTTCCTGGCGCAGCCACCGGCGGCTACGGTGCTATACGGCAATGTCATTCCGCCAGTGGGCGGTGACACGCTGTTCGCCGACCAGTACGCCGCCTGGGACGCGCTGCCGGCGGAACTCAAATCACTGGTGGACGGCAGGCAAGGCGTCCATTCCGCGCGGCGCGGCTATTCGCGACAGGGCGCATATGGTGAGAAGGACAAGGGACGCTCGATGGCTATCCGCTATTCGGACAGTGCGATGGCAACGCAGCTACACCCCATTGCGCGCAAGCATCCCGAAACCGGGCGCACAGCCTTGTTTGTCAGCGTGGGCTATACGATCGGCATCGATGGCATGAGCGACGAGGAGGCGGCGCCGATCCTGCGTGCGCTGTTTGAGCACCAGGCCAGGCCGGAGTTTGTGTATCGCCATCGGTGGTCGCGGGGGATGCTTGTTGTTTGGGATAACCGATGTGTGAATCATGCGGCGACTGGTGGCTATGATGGGTATGATCGCCTGTTGCACCGGATTACTGTGGAGGAGCGCGGCGATCGCGTTGGTTGACGCTCCGGGCCGACGTTGGGGGCCGACGGGATGACGGCGACTGTATGACTTGCCTCAGTCCGGATGCGGCGGCAAGGGGCGCCGCGCCGTGGCGGCGGCGCACAAGCCCGTGTATGCGGCCCCCAGTGCGGAGGCTGCGCTGGCCGAGCTGGAGGCCTTCGACCAAGACAAATGGGTAAGGACTACTCCCCGATCGCCGCGTCCTGACGTCGTGTCTGGGATCAGGTGATCCCGCTCTTTGCCTTTCCGCCGGCGATCCGCAAGATCATTCACACAACAAATGCCACTTGAGCGCTGCGAGCCGCTTCATGCCAATGAGGTCCCAGTGATATTCCACTTCAGTTAGTACCACTGAGCCCCGGGTCGAGACGCGCCGGTCTAGCAGTCGTCCGCCGGCACGTTCGTAGAACCTGCGCGCCCGTGCATTTTCCTCGAGTGACCACAGGCGCATCGAACTGGAACCTCGCCTCAACAAGGCTGACGCGCAGCACGACAGAAGCCTCAGGCCGACACGCTTGTCATGAAACGCCTCCAGTACGTAGAGGGCGTAGACCTCTCCCCGACATTCCTGCTCTGCTTCGCGACATGGTCCGCAATCGGAAAAGCCGACGACTTCAGCCTCACTGGTCGCGACGAAACAGGCTACCGATGGGTCCGCGAGAATGCGATACCTGGCTGGCAGCCGGCTTTCCGCTGTCACATTCGCAAGCATATCTTTGGGAAGCAGCTCGCCATATGCTTGATGCCAGCAAAGCGCATGTACCGCCGAAATCGCAGCCGCATCGGCTTGGGTGGCAGGTCGGATGGTCAGGTCTTCCTGATGCGGGCGATCGGGCATTGGTCTGGTCATGTGGTTGCTAATGGAACCTCGCGATCCTCGGCCCAAGATCACCTCAAGTCAAACAAGCCGCATTAACCACCCCCACCGCCAACGAAATCACCCCCATCAC